>CAMOEE010000245.1 GCA_946611835.1 uncultured Treponema sp.
GTGAAGGTAGCGCTCTACCACTGAGCTAATCGACCATTAAGGATACTTGCAAAAACCCCTGCCGTGTGAAGATAGGGAGCCGGTCGCGATGAGCTAATCGACCGTTACATGAATAAAATAATATTATAGAAGAAAACCCATCGAGTCAAGAATAATTGAGCTGGCTACAGTGGCTGCAGTCTCCGTGCGAAGGATTCGACTTCCCATTGAGCAGAGAGTGAAGCCTTCTTTTTCAAGCAAATCCCTCTCCCGCTCAGTCCAGCCCCGCTCGCTTCCAATCGCCGCCACTACAGAATGAGCCCCTTCATGCTCCAAAAAATCATGCAGAGAAGATGAAGGGCGTCGATTGTCCAAAGCGATTTTCGAAGCGTTCTCCCATTCAGAAAAATCACCCTCAGAAGAAGAATTCTCCCCCAAAGAACAATTCCGAATTCCGAATTCCGAATTCCGAATTGTTACCACATCGTCCAGAGATTTTGCGACTACCAGTTCCGGGACATGGGTGCTGGCCGCCTGAGCAGTTCCGTCCAAAAGCATCTGATATGCGCTTCCGTCGCTCACGACATTTGATTCAAGGTATGATTTTTCAGTCAAATCACTGCCGCAAAGGATTACTTTTTTTACTCCAAGCCCGGCAACATCACGCAAAAGACGACGAAGCTGAATCGGACGGGGGAATCCGATAATCAATGTAAGGGGATAGAGTTTTTTCCCCGCTGACTTAGGCTCAAAGGCAAAGGAAATCTCGCCATCTTCTGAAATCTTTGTAATCGTAGCAAGCCCCGCAGCCCCTCCGATAATTCCGGCATCAAAAGTGTCGCCTTCTTTTTTATGGAGAACTTTGATTATATGTTTTGCCCGCTCATCCCTTTTTGGAAGGGAATTTTTAATTTCTTCTGATGTAAAAAGACAAATATTCATAAAATTTCCTTATTTTTGACAGTATTTTACAATTATTTCACCATTTTTATTCAAAAAATACTTGATTTTTATCTGACTTCCATTATAATGCCTTTATAAGATTTAAGTAACTATTCATAAACTTAAACAAAATGTTCCAAACTAACTAAGTCAGTCAAAAAGTGGTTTCGTGCGACTTGCACGGTTTAGGAGCATTTTGTTATGAAGAAGTCACTTTTTGTCTCGATTGCGGTTCTTTCTCTTACCGCTTGTCAGTTTGCCGAGTTAGAAGATCAGGCCGAGTCTGCCTCAACTACACAACCGGTTATCGTCACCCCAGAAAATTCAAACACAATCTCAATCAACAAAGAAAGCGATATTTTTGTCGTTGATTCAGCAACATCTTCTTTGACCCTTACTGGAAATCTCGAAGGCAAAACTATCTACTATGCGGCGGTCAACACAACAAACAGGGTAATCTCAAACGAATATGTACGCTATGTAGCCAGCGGAAATGCCCGCTCAGCCGCTTCTTACGCATCAATTATCGAAGAAGAAGAATCTGCAGAAGACGAATTCAACACAACAAGCGGAATGGATTTCTTCCCGGAATTTGAATCATCTTCATCACGAGCAGCAGGTGATTCTAGCGGAAGCAAAGTTAAAAAACTCACTCTCAAAAACGGCGAAACCACAAAAAAAATCTTTGTCTCTACAAGCTCAAACGCCTACGAAAAAAAGGCTGCGACTCTCTACGCTTTCAACGAAATCTGCAATGTCTGGGTTATCAATGACGACCCTTTCCTCAACACTGCCGCAAAAAGAAGCGAAATTGCCAGTATCTACGCCCAGAAATTCGCCCTCGTTTATCCTATGATTCACAAGATTTTCGGAAAGGAATCAGATTTCCTCTATTCCAGCATCAGAGGCGATAAACAGCACATGAACGAAGTCAACGACACAGGCTCAAAAGTCAACATCGTAATCTATGACTTGTACAATGACGGCAGCCGCGGCGGAACTCTCGGTCTCTTCTCAAGCATGGACTATTACAAGAACGGTCTCGCATTCTCAAATGTTACAGTAAGCCGCTCAAACGAAGGAAAATTCTTCTATATTGATTCATACTTTGCGACAACTCTTCTTGACTACACAGTCTCGACCCTCGCCCATGAGTTCCAGCATATGATTAACTTCTCCGTAAAGGCAATGAATGGAAAAGCAAGCGACTCAAACTTCAACGAAATGCTCTCAATGCTCTGCGAAGATTTGATGCAGGATGTCCTCAAAGTTGACGATGCCTACTCTCCAAAAAACAGAATCAGAAAATTCCTCGAATCTTACTACAAGGCCGGAATTCGTGAATATGACAGCACTCTCCAGTCTTATGCAAATGCCTACGCATTCGGTGCCTGGCTCATCCGAAATTACGGCGGCGCAGCCCTCGTCAAGGAAATGATGTCAAACGGAAAGGCAAACAATGACTGCATTGCCTCTGCCGTAAACTCAATCAACGGAAGCTCTTACTCTTTCAATGATTTGATTCAGGAATTCGTAAAGGCCTGCTTCAACCAGAAATTCTACTCACCAAGAATCTTTGAGAACAATCAGATTACAGACATCGCCTCAAGCTACGGAATCTTCCTCAAAAATTATGGAAGAGTCGCTAAGGGCGAAAATTCAGTCACATTGAATTTTGCTTCAGAATCCGGAAAAACAAGCTCAGGTCTCCTCATGTATGTTTATGTTAAATAAGGCCCCGGACAAGCTCAAAAATGGAATCTTTGTTGTATCTGAACTGAAAAAACTGTAGAATAGTCTCCAAACAAAATTGTGGAGGCACAAAATGAAAATGGTAAAAAGCATTGCGGCTTTTTCTATCGCTGCTTTGACTTTAATCGGTTGTAACTCAAAAAGTTCGACAATCAAAATCGGTTCAATCGGCCCTCTTTCTGGTCCTTATGCTGTTTATGGCGGTGACTGTAAAAATGGTATTGAACTTGCCGTAAACGAAATCAACGCTGCCGGTGGAATCAACGGCCAGCAGCTTGAACTCATCGCTGAGGATGACGAAGGCGCCGCAGAAAAATCTGTTTCTGCTTACAAAAAGCTCGTCACAAAAGACGGCGTAAAGTTTATTTTCGGTTCGCTCACATCAGGCTGTGCAATCGCAATCAGTCCTCTTGCTCAGGCTCAGAAAGTAATCCAGATTGCTCCAGCCGCAACTGCACCAAAACTCACAGAAGCCGGCAATTTCGTATTCCGAGCCTGCTACGATGATCCTTTCCAGGGCGTTGTCGGCGGTAAATTCGCAGCTGAAAACCTGGGCGCAAAAAAAGCAGCAGTTCTTTATGATATCGGAAACGACTACTCAGTTGGTCTTACCGACAACTTCAAGGCTTCATTCGAGGCAAACGGCGGTTCAATCGTCGCCCTCGAAAGCTACTCAACTGGCGACAAAGACTTCAACGCTCAGCTCACAAAAATCAAGAACGCAAATCCAGATGTAGTTTATCTCCCGGATTACTACGGTACAGTAGCTCTCATCGTAAAACAGCTCCGTGCGCAGGGAATCAACACGCCAATCGTTGGTGCTGACGGATGGGACGGTCTGTCAGAAAACGCAGGAACAGAAGTTCTCAACGGATTCTACTCAAATCACTATGCCGCTGACTCAACAGAGCCAA
>CAMOEE010000246.1 GCA_946611835.1 uncultured Treponema sp.
GGCATTATGCGCTCTCCAATGCATCTAAGTTTCTGAAACTTGTTATCGAAGAATAAATTTGTTTTAGGTACTTCTTGAAATATTCATTTTTTTCTGAATCAAAATTGGAATGTATAACTTCGCCATCGTTCGTGAGCAGAATAGATTCTGCCGTTTTGCAATCTTCAAAACAAACATCCGAATCCGTATAAGTAATCAAAATTCCGTCTTTTACACAAAATTCTTTTCTCATTTTTAAACCCCAAAAGATTACATTTTTCCACCGCTAAATATTCTATCACACTTCTGTTGAAATTGCATATATTTCCCCCTCAGACATTTCTCCACAATTTTGATATACTTTTATCTATGAATCATTCTTCAACCCCTCGCTTGCTAAAAATTCTTTCTATATTCATCTCACTTTCTGTCTGCACGCAGCTTTCCGCAAAAGACTATGCACAAAAAATCTACCTTTGGGATGGTATTCCCAAGATGGAAACCCAAAAGCGGGACACGATTTTGTACTATTGTCCGCCAAAAAAAACGGCTTCTGATGAAAATATTTCTTCCCAAAATGCTGCCTCTCGCTCCCTACCAGCCGTAATCATCTGTCCGGGGGGAAGCTATCATCATCTTGGAATGAGCCATGAAGGCTTTGCTTCTGCCCGCTGGTTTTCTTCACAGGGATTTGCGTCCTTTGTTTTGCAGTACCGGGTCGCTTACAACTGCCACCATTATCCTGACCAGCTCGAAGACATCCAGATGGCAATCGTCTACATCCGTGAGCACGCAGCTGACTTCAACATCGATAAAAACAAAATCGGTGCAATCGGCTACAGTGCGGGAGGCCACCTGGTCACTATGGCAGGTGAATTTGCCACAAGTCACAATGAGCTTCCAAAACTCGGAATCGAAACGAGCGAAAGTGTCAGACCAGATTTTGTCATGCCGATTTACCCGGTCGTTACCATGCAGGACGACATAGGCCATAAATGGTCCCGCCGGAGCTTGCTTGGCCACCAATGGAGTGAGCCGAAGGCCACAATGGGCTGGCGGCCCTGGAATTTCTGGGGACACGCCTATTCTCAGAGCCTCAAAGACGAGTTTTCAATGGAGCTTAATGTCCCCGATGACATGCCGCCCACATTCATCCTGGCCTGCGAGGACGACCCCGTAGTTATATACGAAAATTCCATAAGACTGGAAAAGGCTTTGAGCGACAAAAATATCCCCCATCTTTTTGTGAGCTACCCCAAAGGCGGTCACGGTTTCGGCATGAAAGGAAATTCCGACATCATGAAAGAAAGTCACTGGAACGACGAAAAACTGCTTCCCTGGCTCAGGGAGATTGGAATCATCAACTGACTTTCTCTGCATTTTCTGATATAATCTTGGGCAATGAAAATCACACCTGACTACACCGTAATTTATAATGATGATGACATTGTCGTTCTCAACAAACGAAGCGGCCTTTTGATTGCCGCCGACCGTTATGATGAGGACGCTCCCCGCCTGGATATCGAAGCCGAAAAAGAATTCGGCAAATTGTTTGCGGTCCACCGAATCGACAAAGACACTTCCGGCTGTGTAATCTATGCGAAAAATCCTGAGGCTCACCGAAATCTCTCAATGCAGTTCGAGAACCGCAAGGTCACGAAGATTTATCACGCTCTCGTACTGGGCCACCCTCTTTGGGAAACAAAAACCGTCAACTCAAAGCTTCTCGTAGACGGAGACTCACGACACCGCACAGTCTTAAATCAAAAATACGGCAAAGTTGCCATCACTGACTTCAAGAATTTTGGAAATTGCGGCCCCTATTCATGGATTGAGGCTCGCCCCCACACAGGCCGCACCCACCAGATTCGCGCTCACCTGCAATCTCTGGGCATTTCAATCGTCTGCGACCCCCTTTATTCGGGAAATCAGCATCCGGTCCTTCTTTCTGAAATCAAAAAACGCTGGAACGGTGACGAAAATGCCGAGCGGCCTCTTTTGAGCCGTCTGGCCCTTCATGCCTACAAACTCACGCTGACACACCCTAAGACCGGAGAGGAAGTCACTTTCACGGCTCCATATCCAAAAGACATGGAAGCAACCCGCAAGCAGCTGAGCAACATTTTCGGAGTGGACCCGATAAAAGAATAATGAAAAAACTCCTTTCATGCTTTATATGTTTTTTTTTATTATCAGCTATCAGTTTTTCTCAACAAGCGATTACAGATGATGCCTATATTACTGTCCTTTTAACTGATTTAGATTCAGTAAACAGACAGAACATTGCAAGAGGTCTAGATCCTATTGATGAATCAATTCCTAGACAAATAAAAGACAGAATAGAAGCGAATATAAAAAAACATACGAAATTCAAAATAACAGATCCTATTTCTTATTTAGCGGATTACTCTATAATTTCATATGTTGATTGCATTAATTCCAGCTACATACTTTCCTTAAGTATGATTTCTTTCTCTACAGGAGAAATTCTTTTTAATGTGCAATCAACCAATCGGAAAGACTTAAGCGACATTTTTTTATCATCATCATCGGCAGTTGATGAAGTTACAGCGTTATTCTGTGAACAGTTGAAAATTACCTCTTCTTCTAAAGAAAAACAGCATCAAAAGAATGAAACAAAAAAAATAAGGAACTTTCCTTTTTCCCTTTCCGTGGAGCCGCTTTTCGGCATGAAATACGGGCAGATTGACGAATATGTTTTCCTAAAGGCTTCAAAACAATCTTCTGATAAGCTTAGCGAGTTAAACTGGGAAATCAAACCGGAATTGCAATATGGCATAAAAATCCGTGGCGGCTGGCTCGGATTCTTTGAGGAAAGCCACTTCATTGCTGGAATTCCCATGAAAACAGGAGCTATGTCCGATTCTGACTGGCAGAACATTCAGTATGCGACTTCATCGGGTGGAAACGAAGTCAAGACGAATTATTCAGAAAGCGACAATAACCTTGATTATGACATTTCTTTCGGCTTTAAAGGCGGCTACGAGTTTCGTATTTTTGACATTTTCCGAATAAGGCCTGCCATTGCCTTTGAATATCAGAACATAAAATTTACAGGCAGAAATGGAGAGGCCTGGTATGGCGAGGCAAAAAGTGGGGGCGGTTACTATCCATACGATGACACGGCTCATCAGGAAACCCACGATTTTTCAGGACAAAGGGTCATCACTTATCAGCGAATATCTGATTATCTCTGGCTAGGAAGTGATTTTTCCCTTGATTTGCCCATAAATCTTTCAGTGACGGCAGGTTTTTTCTTCGCGCCATATGTTTATGCAATTTCTTACGACAGCCACCTGCTGACAAAAAAAGATTATGCTGATAAGACCATAGATACATTTGCGGCCTTCAAGTGGAATTTTGGGCTGGAATACAAAATATACGGCAGACATTCTCTTGCGTTGACTGCCAGTTATTTCTATATGCCCGTCATAAGAGGCTCTACATACGAAAAAAAGAGTACGCAAAACTCATACACTTTATCCAGCGTTGCAGACAGTGGTGCGGCTTCCAGCTGGTTCGATTTGACTTTAAGCTATAAATTCCAGATTTTCTAGTTTCAGCCCT
>CAMOEE010000247.1 GCA_946611835.1 uncultured Treponema sp.
CAAAAAATTCTTCGCTCTTTCTGTCTTTGGATTCGTAAAGAATTCTTCCGGTGTGGACTGCTCGACAATCACGCCCTCATCAATGAAAACTATTCTGTCGGCGACTGCACGGGCAAATTCCAGCTGATGGGTCACAATCAGCATGGTGCGGCCTTCTTTTGCCAAATCCATCATTACATCAAGAACTTCACGGACCATTTCCGGGTCCAGGGCTGCGGTAACTTCATCGAATAAAAGGACTTCAGGATTCATACAAAGTGCTCTGACGATTGCAACCCGCTGCTTCTGTCCGCCGGAAAGCTCCCTGGGATAAGAGTCTTTTTTCTCCAAAAGCCCGACTCTTGCAAGGAGTTTTTCTGCCTGAGATGTGACTTCGGCCTTGTCTCTTTTTTGTGCCTTTACCGGCCCTAAAAGGACATTTTTCAGCACTGTCATATTGGGAAACAAATCGTAGCTTTGGAAAACCATGCCGACTTTCTGGCGGATTTTGTACATATCTTTCGTGCGGTTGGAAATCACTTCGCCGTCAAGCTTAATTTCTCCGCCCTGAATCGATTCAAGACCGTTTATGCAGCGCAGTAAAGTTGATTTTCCGCATCCTGAAGGCCCTAAAATCACCACGACCTCACCTTTTTCCACATTAAGGGAGACGCCTTTTAAAATCTGGTGCTCTTTTCTGTATGATTTTTCAAGATTTGTTATTTTCAAAAGTGCCATAAAATTCTCCGTAATTCCTAGTTCCTGTTTCTTTTTTCGATTTTGTCTGCGGCAAGGGAAAGAGGCCAGCAAACAATGAAGTACATGAAGAAAATCACTCCGTAAACCGCTATTGATGCCGTGGGAATCGTGAGCCTGTTTGCCTCGATAATCTGCTGACCGATTTTTACGACTTCAATAACACCCACGAAAACTACAAGGGAAGTCGTCTTAATCATTCGGGTAATAAGATTCATGCTGAGGGGAACCAGTCTTTTTACCGTCTGTGGGATTATTATATAGAAAAAGATTTGCTTTTCAGTAAGTCCGATTGCCCGCCCGCTTTCGTACTGGTGTTTAGGAATTGACTGCAAGGCTCCCCGAACCAGGTCGCCCATTTCAGCCGTTCCCCAGAGCGTGAAAACCCAGATTGAAGCCGCCTCGCCTGAAATCGAGATTCCGAAAGCGTGAGTGATTCCAAAGTAAGCCAGAAAAAGAAGAACCATCTGAGGCATTATCCGCATAAATTCAAGATAGATGTGGCTGATCCATTTGATAATCGGATTTTTGATGTTCATTATGATTCCAAAGAGGAAGCCGAGAAAAAGTGAAAGAGCGACTGAGACTGCCGCAATCCAGATTGTGACTCCAAGTCCGCCAAGAAGACGGACGAAATTCTTTCCTTTCAAGAGAACGCTGAATGCTGTCGTTACCGCCGTAAGAATCTCCGGATTATCCATTTTAACCTCGATTAAAGTTCACTTTCTTTTCGATAAAATACGCCGCAAATGAAATTGGCAGCAAAATCACAAAATAGGCAATCACAAGAAGCAAAAGTGCCTCTTCGGTCTTGTAATAAAGTCCGATTAAATCTTTTGCCACATACATCAAATCTGCCAGAGCCACTGCAGAAAAAACCGAAGTTTCCTTCAATAAAAAAATGATGTTCGCGACAAGTCCCGGAATTGAGACCGCCATCGCCTGGGGAAGAACCACATACTGAACCAGCTGCCTCTTGTTCAAGCCGATGCACATTCCGCTTTCAAGCTGACTTTTTCCTACGGTTTCAAGGGAGCTTCGGAAAGTCTCAGCCATGTAGGAACCGCCCAAAAAGGTAAGGCCTATGATTCCGCACTCTTCGCCAGTCAGTTTGATTCCCATGCGGGGAAGGGCAAAATAAAGGAAGAAAAGCTGAATCAGAAGGGGCGTGTTGCGGGAAATTTCCGTGTAAATGCGGACGAGGAGATTAAGGACTGGGATTTTCCAGTAACGAATTATTGCACAGAAAATCCCGGTCAAAAACGAAAGAATTATTCCGATAAAGCCAATCCGAAGTGTGAGGAAAGTAGCCTCAACATACATCGGAATGACTTCTTTTATAAACTCTAAATCCATAAGCATTTTTGGGGCCTTTTGTGCAGCCCCTGAACCTTACAATTTGCCGCCTTCAACTACCAGACTGTCTGCATCTGAATCTTTTCCGTAAACTGAGCGGAGGGTTGCCTCATAGTCAGCGTGGAAGAAATTTTCCTTTCCGAGTTCGACGATTTCATTGTTGAGCCAGTCCAGCAAATCCTTGTTTCCCTTCTGAACAGCAGGAGCAATTGCGTCCAGGCTTCCGATTGAGTCTGCACCGGCACCAACTGCGAATTTAGGGTTTTCGATTGCCCATGCAAGAACTTCCGTGTTGTCTGTTGAAAGACCGTCACCACGACCGTCCAAAAGTGCGTTGTAAGCCTCAGAATACTGGTCGAATTTCAGAAGCTTGATTTGAGGGTAGTTCTTTGAAAAGTAAGACTCTGCCGTTGTTCCCTTTGCGATAATCAGTGTCTTGCCGTTGAGCTGGGCCGGATCTGTTACCAGAGCTGATTTTGGCGAAACGATTCCCAGGGCGACCTTCATGTAGGGAAGGGCGAAGTCAACTTTTTCTGACCGCTCAGGAGTGACCGTAAAGTTTGCAAGAACAAGGTCAACCTTGCCTGTCGCAAGAACCTCAACACGGGCGGCGGCCTCAACAGGAACATATTTTACCTTTACGCCCAAATCCTTTGCGATTCGGTTTCCGAAGTAAACATCATAGCCCTGATACTCGCCGTTTTCGTCAACGAATCCGAAAGGCTTTTTGTCACTGAAAACAGCAATTTTGATTTCCTTGCTCTTCTTGATTTCCTTGACGCTTCGGCCAGTTTTTGCTTTAGCCGAAATTGAAGAAATGGCAGAAAGTGCCAGAAGACCTGCGATAATAAGTTTAAGAGTTTTTTTCATAGGATGCCTCCATATTTTTTATTTCCTAGTAACTAACTAGGTTTAACTGATAGGAAAGTTATACTCTTTATAACCTACTATGTCAATGGGTAGGGAGACGGTCGCCGATAGGCGAAAAAACTTGCGAGGCAAGTTTTTAGGCGAGTCTCGTTCGAAGCTGTGCTTCGAGCGCGGAAGTGAGCGTAAGTGAGCGTAAGCGAGCGTAAAAATCTGTGATATTTCCCCGGATACGGTTTTTAAAAGAAAGACACAAAGAAAAAAATTTTGTATAATCTTAAAAAACTAAAAAGGAATAAAAAATGGATAAACTTAGAATATTGTTGGCAAAAGGCAGAATTTACGAGTCCGTCTACGAACTTTTGAGCGATGTCGGTATCTCCCTCAAACTCGCCGAGCGCACATATTTCCCAAGCACAAATCAGGACGACCTTGCTTTTCAGGTGGTGAAACCTCAGATTGCAAGTGCCCTGCTTGCTTCAAACAAGGCTGATGTTGGCTTCTCTGGCAAAGACTGGGTTTACGA
>CAMOEE010000248.1 GCA_946611835.1 uncultured Treponema sp.
ATCGACTTCTTTATGAAGAAGTCCAAAAAACTCTTGGACTAAATCCTATGCAAAAAGGCGTGCGGAGTCGGGGTTCTATGCAAAAATCAAGAAAAGCTTTAAACAAAACATTGTTAGATAAATGCAAAAAAGCGGCTGGAGTTGGGGTTCTGACACAAACTCGCCTGAACTTGTTCACTGCGATGTTTGGGGCAGGTTCCCGACGGGAGCACGCCTTTTTGTTTAAGTCTGAAAATTCTTTTAATTCCAGAGATTTTCCGGATTGACCTGCTTATTGTTCTTGAAGACCGTGAAGTGCAGGTGAGGTCCGGTGCTCAAGCCCGTGCTGCCGACCTTGCCGATTCTGGTGTCCTGAGTGACATACTGACCGCTGTGGCAGAGAATCGCGCTCATGTGTCCGTAAAGCGTTTTGTACCCAGAGTGATGTGCGATAATCACATAGTTTCCGTAAGTCGCATTGTAGCCAGTTGCTGTAACTTTTCCAGGAAGAGCCGCATAGATGTTGGTTCCCATAGGACATGCCATGTCTACGCCCGAGTGATAAGAGCGGGCGCCAGTGAAAGGACTTGCACGCCATCCGAATCTTGAAGAGCGGTACCATCTTGCGCGGATTGGTTTTCTGAACAAGTCTCCGTTGATTTCCTGTCTTGTAACCCAGTCAAGCTCTGCGTCCGGAACGAAAAGTGTTGAGCCGGCACTAATTGAAAAATCAGGCGCTATGTGATTTACGACAGAACATTTAAGGGCATCGACCTTGTATTTCTCGGCGATTGTCTCTATTGTCTCGCCGTCTTTTTTTACAGTGTAAAGGATTCCAGGCATTGTCGGAACCTTGAGGTAGTCGCCAATCTGCAGAAGGCGGGAATTCCTGATGTTGTTTACTGAAATGATTGTGTCGGATGTAACATCAAACGCTTCGGCTATGCGGCCAATCATGTCACCCGAACGAACACGGTAGGCAAAATACGAAAGATTGTAAGAATCATCGAATTTAACGGCTGATTGACTTCCGTCAGCAGAAGAAAGCTGGCCTTCTGTAATTCCGTTCAGGACATCTTCGGTAACAGGAATTGTAGGGCTCTCAAAACCACCCTGACCGTTAACATCGTTTGAAGCATGATTCGCAAAGACTACGGTACCAGTAAGAACAAGAGAGCAAACTCCGAAAGTCACAGAAAGACACTGAACGGCATTTTTGATCGACAGTGTTTTAATCTTGCTTTTTACAGTCGACAATACTTTTTTCATTACTTTTTACCCAACCCAATCAAGTAAGTTTCAAATGATTCAGAGCGGCATGCTACCGGCTTAAACCCCTTAGCCGTACCAAAGACTTCACGCATTTTTTTGAGCAAAGTCTGCTGGTCTCCGTTCTGAAATATTTTTACGGCGAAATTACCACCAGTTTTTAGCATGGTCTCTGCATACCAAATCGCCATTTTTACAAGTCCCTGAGAACGGGCTGTATCCACGACACGATTTCCTGTGGTAAGCGGAGCGGCATCACAAACGACCAGGTCAAACGGGCCTTCTGACTTGATTTTGTCAAAAATTTCTTTTTGCTGCAAATCACCCTGAATAAAAACCAGATTATCTCCCTTGACGCTTTTGGAAAGAGGGTTCAAGTCGCATGAAACGACCTTGCCGCTGCCATCCATAGTGCGAAGAAGGAATGTCGTCCAGCTGCCGGGAGCCGCACCCAAATCAAGCACTTTGTAATTTTTCTTAATCATGCCGAATTTCTGGTCAATTTCCTGAAGCTTATAGACAGAACGAGCAGGATAGCCCTCCGAGAAAGCCTTGCGAGACCAAAAATCAGGTTTTTCATAAGAATTTGCCATAATAAAACTCAGTGGAATCATTCTGGTGATTCGCACATACTTAATTGTCGGTAGAATTAAATCAGATTTTAGCGAAATTGTGAAGTGAATTTTCAATTTGACAAGCAATAAATGTTATTGTAATATAGAAGTAATTGATTGAATAAATCTTGATTTCAGAAACTAGGAGCAGTTTAAGATGAACAACAATTTGATTCTGTTCATCGGTCTCCCGGTTGCAGGAATCGTTCTTGGATGGATTATTCGATGGTGTTATGCCAGATTTCAACTATCTGCGTCAGAACAAAAAGCTGAACGCTTAAGACAGGATGCAATAAAGGAAGCAGAAGCACAGAAAAAAGAAATTTTGCTCGAAGCAAAAGATCAAATCATTCGTGAACGAAAACAGCAGGAACGGGAAGATCGAGAACGACGCGCTGAAGTACAGAGATACGAAGCACGGGTTAGCAAAAAAGAAGAGCTGGTTGACAAAAGAGCCGAAGAATTTGACAAAAAGGAACTCGAATTCACGGATCGTGTCAACGCAATGAAAAAGCGTGAGGAGCAGCTTCACACACAGGAAGAACAGTACCGCAAAGAACTAGAGCGGATTTCCGGTCTTTCTGCCCAGGAAGCAAAAGATTTAATTATCAAAAATCTTGAGAACGACGCACGCCACGATGCACAGGCACTTCTTAACAAGATAGAGCAGGATGCCCAGCTTTCAGCTGAAAAGAAGGCTCAGGAAATCCTTATCTCTACAATTCAGAGAATAGCGACAGAGACAACAGGAGATTTAACAGTCACAACGGTCTCTCTGCCAGGCGATGAAATGAAGGGGCGGATCATTGGTCGTGAAGGCCGCAATATCCGTGCCCTGGAAACGCTCACAGGCGTTGACATCATCATCGATGACACTCCGGAAGCAGTCGTAATCAGCTGCTTTGACCCGGTCCGCAAGGAAATCGCCAAGCAGTCACTTGAGCGTCTTGTTACTGACGGCCGAATTCATCCGGCCCGAATCGAGGAAATTGTCCAGAAGGTCACTCGTGAGATTCAGCAGAAGATTTACGAAGAGGGCGAAAAGGTTCTCTTCGATCTTGGAATCCACAATATGAGTCAGGACGGAGTCCGTGCTCTCGGAAGATTGTATTTCCGAACAAGCTACGGCCAGAATGTTCTTACGCACTCAAAAGAAGTTGCCGAAATCGCCTCACTGCTTGCGGCAGAGGTTGGAGCAAACAAAGAGCTTGCTAAACGGGCCGCCCTTCTCCACGATATTGGTAAGGGAGCCGAAAACGACAGCGACCAGAACCATGCAGAAGTCGGAGCCGAAATGGCACGAAAAATGGGTGAGGATGCGAGAGTCATCAATGCGATTGCAGCCCACCACAACGATGTAGAGGCCACAACGCTTGAGGCCGTCATCGTTCAGATTGCAGACGCAATCAGCGCAGCCCGTCCGGGTGCTCGCCGGGAGACAGTTGACAACTATGTCAAACGCCTCGAAAACCTGGAAGAGACAGCTGAAAAATTCAACGGTGTCGAAAAGGCTTATGCAATTCAGGCTGGCCGGGAGCTTCGCATTCTGGTCAACAACGAAAAGATTGCAGACAGCGAGGTCAAGGAGCTTGCACAACAAATAGCAAAGCAGATCG
>CAMOEE010000249.1 GCA_946611835.1 uncultured Treponema sp.
GGGCAGCAAAGCCTTTTGCGATTGCATCCTGATGACCGCCAGAAAGAGCCGTGTAGGCAAGACCGCCTGCATAAGGAGAGCGGGGGTTGATTTCCATTTTTGTGTATTCCTGATAAGCGTCGGCAATGTCAGGCAGGTTAGAGAAATCAAGCTGGGGGTCAACGCCCTCGCTGAACATATTGAGGGCCACCGTAACGATGTCCAGGTTTCCGGTTCTCTCTCCGTTTCCGAAAAGACAGCCCTCAACACGGTCAGCGCCAGCCAAGAGGCCAAGCTCACATGAAGCTACTCCGGTTCCCCGGTCATTGTGGCAGTGAGTTGAGATGAGACAGCAGTCACGGTGAGAGATTTTTGATGCGAAATATTCGATTGAGTCAGCGTAGATATTAGGGGTGTAGCACTCGACGGTCGTAGGCAGATTGAAGATGATTTTGCTCTCCTTTGACCAGCCCCACTCGTTTCCGACAGCCTCACAAATCTCGATGGCATAGTCGATTTCTGTCATTGAGTAGCTTTCCGGGCTGTATTCGAGGCGAATGCGATTGCGCTCATCCTCACTTAAGTCCTTCATGCAGTCCTTGATGACCTTTACGCCGTCAGTGGCAATCTTGATGATTTCTTCTTTAGTTTTATTGAAAGTGTACTTTCGCTGGGCCGGTGAAGTTGAGTTGTAAATGTGAAAGATAACGCTGGGAGCGCCCTTGATACATTCCATTGTGCGGCGGACGAGCTTTTCCCGGGCCTGGCACAAAACCTGAATCGTAACATCATCCGGGATGCGTTTTTCGTCGATGAGGCGGCGGATAAAGTCATATTCTGTATCGCTTGCAGAAGGGAATCCGATTTCAATTTCCTTGAAGCCCAATTTTACCAGGAGTTCAAAAAAAGCAAGTTTCGTCTCAATACCCATAGGGTCAATCAAAGCCTGATTTCCATCACGAAGGTCAACAGAACACCAGATAGGTGCTTTCGTGATTCGTTTGTTCGGCCATGTGCGCTTCTCAATTGGAATCGCCGGAAATGCCCTGTACTTTTTTGCGTTCATTTTTTTTGTTCTCCTTAAAATAAAAAGCCCCGCTGCCAAAAGCAACAGGGCTTGTAATTTGAAAAATTATAACAACACCACCACGCTTTTGAGCTATTTTGTGAGAAAATTAAGCAAAAGTAGTAGTGATAGTGTTTTCATAAATCTAGTATGCTTTTTTGCTCGATTTTAGTCAATAGACTTAAGATTATCAAAGATTGAGACGACATTTTCCTCAAATTCCTCTGTCTCTTTCTTCATTTCGAGGATGAATTCGTTGTCGGAGAAAGTGCCCAGAACGGCATTCATTTCCTTCGCGTCATTGAAAGTCTGCATCCGGAATTCATCGTCAAAGTCCTTCATTCGTGAGACCAGGGTCGCATCATACATGTCTTTTTCGGCTGCAAGAACATCGGAGATTATATCATCATAAATCCCGGCATTGAATTCTGAAATCGGCCGTGAATAAAGCTTTTCAAGTATGTTGAGCGAATATGCCACCTTATAATCATCATACTGCTGCTGGCATCCGTCGTAATAAGCATGAATCTGTTCCCAAGAATCGATTTCGCCGCACTTGATACGCTCAAAAAGCTGCTCCAGCCTGATTTTTGGGATAATCTGCCCGCCCACATTGATCCATTCCGTAAAAAGAGGCATGTCCGAGATTTTTTTTATGTCATCATAAGAAAGAGACTTTTTTCCTTGCTTCATGCAATATTCGCAGAGAATACGGGTAGCGAAAAACTTTGTAATTCGCCGGTAGGCTTTGTAGGCCTTCACAGGCTTGATTATTATCGCACCGTACTTTTTCTGGACAGACATATCAGAAAGAGTAAAACTTGCGTCAGGATTCCTGTGCAGGTAATTCTTTGCGACCTGATATAGCTCGCTCTTTGTCTTTGCCGCAAGGGCCTCCCCGTTTTTGATGGCGACAAGATAGCTTCCGGTAAGCTCGATAAGATGGCGGAGGGCAAATTCTATTTCCTGAATTGAATCAGGTGCAAGAGGGTCAATCTCGATGTGCTGGATTTTTACGGCCCGCTTATCCCTCTTTGCGAATTTTGACTTGTTGCGGGAAATCGCATACATATTGTACATGAACCAGTAGGCCGGAATAATCGTGACAGGCTGACAGGGGCCGTTGCTTGCTACGAGCGAAAAAGGATAAGTGATGTTAAGCTCGTTCTGATAGCTGCCTTTTGAAACGAGAGTAAAGCAGGCGAATCGTGAGTTGTGCTTAAAATCAGAACATAAGCCAGGCCAGAAACCGCGGCCGGCATACATCTCACCGTCAGCGGCCCTTGAATTGTGGTTGGAGCCGATTGTTGCTCCAGAAGCTATGTTGCTCTGCCCGCCCAAAATAGAGGCAATCAGGAATGATGAGTTGTGATGCTGCTCATGGAAAGGGAAAATAAGATTGTTGAGGATTTCACAGCATGAGACCGTAGAATTGTCACCCAGAATCGAATTGAGAAGACGGGCACCGTATTTGAGCTGGCAGTTTCGTCCGATTACAAAGCGCACGGCCACAGCCTGATAGAAGACCCTTGAGCCGGGATTCATGATACCGTTCACAAGCTCGACACCCTCACCAATCTGGCTTGGTTCGTCCTCCGTAGACAAAACAGTGGTGTTCTTGAGCTTAAATGCGCCCTTGATATAAACACAGTCGCCGATTTTCGCATCCTTTAACAGGGTCGTGTTCTTGATAACGACCTCTTTGCCCGTGATGCCGAAAGTGTTCAGTTCCCTGGAAAAGCCTTTCTCCGTTATCTCAATGAAGCGCTTTTGTAAAACCCTGTCCCCGCGGTATTTTGCCCAGATATAGGCATCAGCCGGAATCATGTTCTCAAAAGCAAGGACGGCACGGCCATCGTTCTCGTTGCCTACAGAGATCCATACACGATTGGACTCAGGCTCCCCCTCTTTAAGAACACCGTTACCGAATTTAGAGTGGTTGGTACAACTCATCTCCTGGACATTAAAAAGAATATTACGGTCACCGATTTTGTAATTTGAGAGATAGGAAACATTTCGGACGACACAATCATCGCCGATGACGACATTTTCAAGATAAGAATTGTAGAGCCCTTCCGTAAGGGCCAGGTCATGATATTTTAAGGTAGAGTCAGAAAGATTGCCGATTACAAGAAAACCATGGATGTCACAGCATGTGATAAGGCTGGCATCAAAAGCCTGCTCGGATACCCAGATGTTCTTCCATGAAGGGTCGGAATTATTGTTACACTTTTTCAGGACTTCGATTTCCGCATAAGTAAGCTGCCTTTTGCCTTCAAGATAATCTTCGTAAAACTTAGGCAAGAGAGTGGAATTCTGAACTTTACTAACTTGAACCATAAGAATATTATAATGAAAAT
>CAMOEE010000250.1 GCA_946611835.1 uncultured Treponema sp.
GAATGTCTAGAGCAATAGATGGAACAAAACGCAATAACCGCCGTGCAAAAATTCTCAAGCTTGCTAGCGGTTTCACAGGACGCCGTGGAACAAACTACAAAGCTGCTAAAGACGCAGTTGTAAAGGCTCTCCGCCATGCTTATGTTGACCGACGCGACCGCAAAGGCGATTTCCGCCAGTTGTGGATTGCTCGTATCAACGCAGCAGTTCGGGAGGAAGGTCTCTCATACTCACGCTTTATCAATGGTCTCACAAAAGCAGGTATCACACTCAACCGCAAGGCTTTGTCAAACCTCGCTATCGAAGACCCGGCAGCTTTCAAAGCAGTCGTAGAGGCTGCAAAAAAAGCTCTTGAGGCATAAGTCAGGGTAGCATAATATGATTTCATTCGATCAAGTTCTGTTGTTGGAAGAAAGAGTAGAAAGCGCTGTTAAAAAAATTGAACAGCTTAATGCGGAGAACGCTGCTTTGCGAGCAAAGGTTGCAGAGCTTTCAAATGCGCTCAATGCAAAATCGGAGCAGTTTTCATCTTTCCAGTCTGACCAGAGCAAGATCGAAGAAGGAATCCTTAAGGCTTTGAGTCGCCTTAACGCCGTGGAGAATGTCGTTCTTCACTCTGGAGTGGCGGCTCAAAGTGTTTCTTCATCTGTGAAGGTGCAAAAACCTCTTGAGCAGGCAATTGCAGAAAATTTTAGTGAACAGCCGGCAGCTCAATCACAGAGCGAGCCAGGCACAAATCAGGTTGTAGCATCTATTCAGCCGGAAAATCCAGGTCCGGTACAAAATCCAGTAACAACTTTTGATTCAATGACTGTCTCAGAACAGGTCTCACAGCCTTCTGTAAGCACAGATTCTGCCCCGCTTTCAAATAAGGAACCAGAAACTGTCCAGGCTCAGGAGCCGGTGTCTGACACATTCACGCCAGATGTAGATTTTGAATTCGGTGAGACGGAAGCTCCTTCAAGCGAGCAGGCACAGCCGGCTCAGTCTCAGAATTCGGATTCTTCTCAGCCAATGTTCGATATCTTCTAGCCTATGGGCTCTCTTCAAATCGATGTCTTTAATCCTCCCTTTGTCATTCAGGTCAACGAGGATGATGAGTATCTCCAGAAACTTCTCGGTTATTACAAAAAAATCATAGAACGAATACAACGGAACGGTGCGCTCAAAAATCCCCTTCAGGTTTCTTCTCTCGCGGGAATTATGCTTTGTGACGAACTTTACAAAGAAAAATCAAAGGCTCAGCTTTCCCGAGGAGAGGCTGGTGAAAATAAGGGTTTTTTCTTTGATTCAGAAGAAGGTGAAAAGGCCGAACAACTCACCAAGATGATGATTGAAAAAATCGAAAAGGCATTGGAGTCCTGATGCATAAATTTTCTGTCTGGCTTGATGCAGATTCCTTTCCTGTAAAAGCCCGTTCTTTTCTTGTTACTCACGCATTCTCAAAACAGGTTCCGGTTTTTTTTGTTGCCAATCATGAGATAAAGGCTGATTCTTCTAAAGTCAAAATGATAATGTGTGAAAAAGGCAAGGATGTCGCCGACAATTATATTTTCGAACATGCATGTCAGAATGATATCGTGCTGACCAGGGATGTGCTTTTTGCTTCCCGCCTGCTAGAAAAAAATATCGCCGTTATGAACGACAGGGGAGTGCTTTTTTCAAAAGACAATATCGGGGATAAGCTTCGTGAGCGCGAATTCAGCCTGAATATGTCCGAGATTGGTTTTGGGGCGGGAAAAGGCAATTATTACGGCGAGAAAGAATTTAAGAAGTTCTCAACTCTTTTTGAGCAGGAACTTCAAAAACACATCATAGCCGACATTTATAATATTCCAAGAAGGTAAGTCAAAACTTCTGGCGGTCTTTTATTTTTTTTCCATCCGCTCGTAAGCTGAATTGATAAGTATGATTCGCTCTTTTACCTCAAGGAAGGCAAGAACGAGTGAAGGATCAAATTGTTTTCCAGAGAGATTTTGAATTTCCATGAATGCGTCGTCAATTGACCAGGCCTCTTTATAGACCCGGCTGTGAGAAAGGGCGTCAAAAACATCAGCAATTGCCACGATTCGGGCCGACAGAGGAATTTCCTCACCTTTTAATGGCTGGCATCTTTCGATAGGCTTGCCGATTTCGTAGCTTGAAAAGTCAATTTTTCCAGGATATCCGTTTTCGCTTCCGTCCCACCACTCATGGTGATGAAGTGCGACATCCCTTGACATCACATCGATATCAGACTCCGGCTCCGTGAAAAGCTGCGCACCGACACAAGTGTGTCCCATCATAACAGCCCTTTCGTCGCTGGTGAATCTGCCGGGACCCGGTTTTTTTAATATAAGGTCCGAGATACCTACTTTTCCCAGGTCGTGGCATTTTGCCGCAATCTTCAGAATATCCCGGTATTTCATTCGTTCTTCTTTGGGGATGTTGTGGTTGAGCGCCCACTGGTCGTAGATTTCAAGGGAAAAATCAGACACTCTCTCTACATGAACGCCTGTCTCCTTGGGGTCCCTGAACTCAGCCATTCTCTGCATTCGCTTGATCATGTTGCTTGTGAGATATGTGTGCTCAAGGGCCTGTGTAACGCTCGAAGCAAACTGCTTGATGAATTCTACTGATTCTTCGCTGAAAGCAATGACTTTTTCATCTGCATCTTTTGCGTTGATGATTTGAATTACGCCCAGAGTCTGGCCGCTGCTGGTTATGAGAGGCAGGGTCAGCATGGAGATTGTTTTGTATCCTGTTGATATGTCTGTGCTGCTGTTGAATTTGTAGGGTGTGTCTCCCTCAATGTTGTAAGCGTCGGCAATGTTGAGAATCTGGCCTGTACACGCACAGTAGCCGGCAATGGAAGATTTCGTAATCGGCACCGTAAAGTATACATAAGGAGATTTGGCCTCTGCCCGGGCCTTTTTCTGGTGGGTGTCGTTCTGTGCGTATTTGATTCGAAGAAGCTTATTCTTGAAGCCCTCTTCTTCCTCTGCATAGGCGACGGTCGGCACTGACGAAGGCTGCTTGTCCTCAATTACATAGATGGAGCCGGCATCTGCGTTTGCGATTGCCCGTGCTTCCGTAAGGATACGCTCCAAAAGGACATCCGTATCCCTGATTTCATTGAGAAGTTTTTCCGTTTCGAATACTCGCTGTAATTTATTTGCGTTGAGTGCCGTAGCCATTACTTTTTCCTATATCAGACTAAGTATAATTTAATTGTTTCATTTAGTCTAGAAAATTTTTCTTATTTTACCAATATAGGCGCAGGTTACTTAAAACGCCAAAAAATCCCCCTCAGAAAAAAAACGAAAAAAAAGTGAGAAAATTTTGAAAAAAAATAAAATTTCTGTTGACACAAAATATGTCCTGTGCTATA
>CAMOEE010000251.1 GCA_946611835.1 uncultured Treponema sp.
TGTCGGAAGCTACAACGGCCCTTCAATGATTGTAAAAGACCCGGAAGAGCTTGAGAGAATCTACACAGAATTTTTAGGCCTCAAACCGTCAGAATATTCAAACCAGCTCGTTGAGCCTGAGCATGTTCTCCGTCTCCTCTTGGAGATGAATGTCGCATTCGGAATCATCGCAAACCTTGCAGACGACCTCCGAAACTTGCAGCGAAGTGAAATCGGTGAGGTTTTCGAGTATTTTGCAAGCACACAGGTCGGCTCTTCGACAATGCCACAAAAGCGCAACCCATGGAACAGCGAGCATGTTAAGTCTTTGTGGAAGGCAATGTGCCCTCGTGTAATCACTTTCTACATGGACCAGATTTCAGAGCACCAGCGTGACCTCACGAACTCAGCAAGCCAGCGCTTTATCGCAGACTATGTTTCAGGCTTCACAATGGCAGTTGCCCGCATGAACTCTGTTGTCAAAGGTCTTCAGGCCGACAAAGAAGGCATGGCACGAAACCTTCAGGGAGCCGGCGGAAAAGTCAAGGGCGGCGTTCTTGCAGAGCCAGCATACATTCTGCTCGGTGAGGCTGGTGTCAACGACGGCCACGAGGTCATCCGAAAAATCACCCTCGAAGCCGAAAAGAGCGGAAAGACTTTCTTTGAAGTTCTCAAAACACACGAAGAGGCCTTCGCAAAAATCACGGCCCAGCTGGAAAAACTGGGAATCGAAAACCCGGCCACCTTCTTCGAGAATCCGGCGAACTATTGCGGATTGGCTGCTGTCAAATCAAAGAGATTGGCTCAGAAATACGCCAAATTGATGCAATAAGCTCCCTGCTGAATAAATGTAAGGAAGAATATTTAAAACAAAAAACGGTCGGAATCAGCAATTTTTGAAGTGCACTTCATTTTTGCCGGCTTTCGACCGTTTTTTTTGTTTTCAAAGCCTTGTTTTATATTTAGCCGATAATCTCGCCCAGTGAAAGGACTGCATTACGAACACAATCATTGCACTCGCACAGGACCTTGCCTGTCCCAGCCCCCTTCAAATCCTTACAGGTAACTGCCCCGCACTTCTGGCGGAATTTTGCAAGAAGTTCCCGGCTATGTCTTACAGTTCCCTCGCCGTTAGTACGCAATCCAAGAATCATATTCGCACCAATCAGGGCACCGCAAGTTGCTTCCATGCAGCCCATTCCGGCCGCAAATCCCGAAGCCATCTTAAGCAAATCGGACTCACTCACATCAACGGTGTCAGCAAGAACCTTTGTAACCGCCTGACAGCAGTTGCAGGCTCCGCTGCCCTTAAGTTCTGCAGCCTTGTCAGCCCTTTCGTTAATTGTCATTTTTCTACCTCTTCTTTGTATTTTAATTTACAAATACCCTGTGTCATAGTTCCCATCGGGCAGAAAGTACACCAGCTTCTGGGCTTGTAAAGCACCATCACAATAAGCCCGATTAAAGTCGAAGTGAGCATAAGGCTATAAAAACCATAACTGAATTGTGCCACCCAGGCAAGACCTTCGCCCAAAAGGGAAGTATTATAAGCCCATTTCCAGGGCACCCTGAAAGTCCAGAAGAGCTTAACAGCCTGCCTTAAATTCTCTGCCCCCCTGGAAACAAGATATGTCTGCCAGACCATCGAAGCGAACATAGTCAAAAAGAAAACCAGAAATCCGTAGCGGAACCATTTTGACGAGATAGCCCTGGGAGTTGTCTTGTTTCTTGAAATTTTAAGCGATGAACCGAGCAGGTTGAAAAGCTGCCCGCGGCCACAGAAATTGTTACAGAAAGCCTTGTTTCCGCCGGCAATAGCAAAAAACAGGGGGAGAATAAAGTCAATCATTCCGAGCCAGGCAAAAAGAATGTTGAAAAAACCAAGTGAAAAATACACAATCGACCATATCCAAAGATAATTGTACCATTTTTTTGTTTTCATGCCTCAACCTCCCTCAAAACCGGAGAAATGCATCCGACCGGGCAGGTTTTCCCGCACAAACCGCATCCTACGCAGATTTCAGAATTGACCCGGGCAAAACATCCGTGAACGACAGAAATCGCACCTCTTGGGCAAACATTAGCGCAAGCCCCGCAAGCCACACATCGTTTTTCATCGACACTGGCATATTTTTTTGATTTCATAGCTACCTCTTATCATAAGGATAGCACAGGCAAAAAAAACTGTATGTAATAAAGTCACTTAAAAGAAAATCAGGAAAGATGAAGAAGCCCTTCTTTATCCAGAATCTCAATCTTACTGCGGCCGAGTCGCACCAGGCCCTCTTCTTCAAGATATTTGAGGGTCTTGCTCACGACTTCCCTTACGCTTCCGATTTGCTTTGCCAGATCTTCATGCGTAATAGACAGGATATTGTTTTTCTGACGATTCATTTCCTCGTGCAGGGCAAGGGCAAGCCTCTGGTCAATCTTCATAAAAAGAATTTGCTGAACAGTCCACAAAACTTCCGAGAATTTTTCAGTGGCATTTTTATAGATATAAAGCTCCACAAGAGGATTCTCAACTTCTACCTTGTGCAGGGCCGTCGAAGGAATCAGACAGACCTCAGTTTCTTCAAGAGACTCAATCAGGACATCAAAAACAAGGGAATCCATGAGACAGGAAGCCGAAAGAATACAGATTTCACCTGAGTCAACCCTGTAAAGAGTAACCTCACGCCCCTCTTCTGAAACGCAATAAACCCGCAAGGCACCTGAAATGACCGACATTATTCCACGACAGCCGCCATCCGAGCGATGAATCAATTTTCCCGCTGGAAAAACCTGATTGCGAAGAGAATTCTTAAGGAAATCGGCCTGAGCCCGGGTCAAATCATTCCAAAAAGAGAAAAGCGAAGCAAAATCAGATTTTTTTTCAGCCATAGTATTCGATTAAACCAGCAATGTAAGTTTCTGTGGAAGAACCTCGAACTTCACTTTATCCACATTTCCGACGAACTCACCGTCAGTGTGCAAAATGCTTTTTGAGTCAGATTCAAGCACGAGAGTCCTGCAGTTACGCAGGCAGAACCCCTTTGAATGGCCGTGCAAACCCAGGCACAAAAGCGGGAACTTAAAGAAGGTGAGGATTTTTGGCACACCGGCCGCCATGCAGATTGAAAGTTCTCCGTCATCACCACGGGCTTTTGGAGCCATAGGAACTCCGCCTCCCTCAGCCTTAAAATTCATGGCCGCAAGGAAAATCAATTTATTGAAGAAAAGAGGCGCCTCGTCATCAAATTTGAGCGAGACCGAATAGGTTTTCATCGTAAAAAGAGTCTGAATTGTGAGGAAAGCATAGCTGAGCTTGCCCAAATGTACCCAGTTAAGGATTTTCTTGATTTTAGCCTCGTTTATGCCGGTTCCAACGATAGCATCCAGAC
>CAMOEE010000252.1 GCA_946611835.1 uncultured Treponema sp.
TGCAGCACCTGCTGACTGTCCCACGAAGAATCCCTCATTTTTGACCAGTTTTCGGCCTGTCTCGTACGCGTCTTCGGCTACGACATTGAAACATTCGTCGTATTTTGTGTCAAAGCTTGTGAAAAGCGGCGGATAATTTTCCTGTGGAACGCCGTCAAAGTTAAGAACGCCGTCGATTGTGTTTCGCTCCGGGAAGTTCGGGTTTTTCTTTGACTGTTCGGCAGGCTGTGCTCCGATAATCTTTACATTTGGATTTTTCTCACGGAAGAATTTTGAAAGACCTGAAAGCGTGCCGCCTGTTCCGACGAGCTGAACCACATAATCGACCTTTCCGCCTGTTGCTTCCCAAATCTCAGGTCCTGTTGATTTTACATGAGCCAGGGAATTGTTGATGTCCGCACACTGATTCAAGTAGTACCAGCCTTTTGATGCTGCAAAATCTTTGAAAAGTTTTTCCAGGGCGGTCATTGTAAGTCCGTTTTTCAAAAGTTCTGGGAAGCCCGGAACATCTGTTACCTGCAAAAGCTCTGCTCCCAAAGCCTTAAGAATCTGTGAACGCTCCTGAGAAACAAGTGGCTGAATTACTGCTACGAATTTATATCCCTTTGCGTTGGCAAAAGTTGCCTCACCGATTCCTGTGTTTCCGCTGGTGTAGTCAATCAAAGTCATTCCCGGATGAATGTCGCCGCGTTTTTCTGCTTCCTCGATGATATTGAGGGCGGCGCGGTCTTTGACGCTTCCCGATGGATTGAAGTACTCGAATTTTCCGAGAATATTTGCTTCTAGTTTCTCAGATTTTTCGTATCGGTGAAGTCGGACAAGAGGTGTGTCCCCAACAAGTTCTGTAATCGAATCGTAAATTTTTGCCATAGTTTTGATCCTTCTTTATGTAATTTTTAGTTAAAATAGTTATATTCAATCAGCTCGATAAGATTTTCGTTCTTTTCGGCTGCCACAAGCGAAAGAAGTGCCCATGCGTTTCCCGCACTTCCGATGTAAAGACCCGTGTAAGAGTGAACGTCGGTCGGGATTGTCCGCCACCAGGCTCCGCTCCATCTTCGCAATGATTTTTGATGGTAAATGTCACCGTCTGCGTCTGGCACAAAGGACTGGCCCACAACGGTTTTTGCCGCTCTTTTTGCGTACTCCAGAAATTCTGGATTTTTCGTGAGCTTGTAGACCGAAACAAAGTGCTCAAGAAGGCCAGGCGTTCCGCAGCACAAAGCCTGACTCTGCCAGTAACCGCGGCTAAAAATCTCTGGTGCTCCAGCCTTGATGATTCCCCGGCTCAAACGCAAAACCCAGTCCAGATAATGCTTGTCGCCAGTGATATTGTAGAGAATGTGGAACAAAAGCGAAGTTCCAGCAGGTCCGTGGCATGTGCTGAGATAGTAGAACTCGGTAGATGGTCCGCGCTCAAGGCTGTCGAGATATGGCACGAGAACAGCTTCTTCGTCACCAACCGCAATTCCTTCAATATATTTGGCAGCTTCTTTTGCCGCGTTCAGGAATTTTTCTTCTTTTGAAATGTTGTAGAGAATTGCAAAAATCCAGCCCACGCCGCTTGTTCCGTGAGCGTTGTTTACCCAGAAAACATCCTTGGGAAAGTCAATAATCGTCAAATCGACGACATTCCAGTAAGTTCCGCCGCGAGGGGCTGTCTTTCCTTTGCTCAAAAGAAAATTTCCGAAACTTACGGCTGAATCAAGATATTTTTTGTCGCCGGTGAGCTTGTAAATCGCTGCAAGATAAGTCACAAATCCCGCATCGCCGCACAAATCGTTCTGTTCGCTCCAGAAAATTCCGGTCTCTGATTTTTTGCTTGCTTTAAGAAGGTCGTCGGCAACTTTAATCACATAATTCTTGTAAAGCTCTTCCCCTGTAAGCTCGTAAAGTTTGAGCACCAGATATGCGCTTCCTGTAGGACCGTTGTAGTAGCCTGCAGCCCAGCCCGGCATATTTTTAACGTGGACAAGCTTTGAACCGCTTGCCTTTGCATTCAGCGTGCGTTCGTAAAAAGCCGCACCCTCGTCGCTTTCGATTATTTCTTTGGCGGCAGACTTTGCTTCTTCAAGATACTCGGTCTTTTTTGTAGCCTGATACAAGCGAAGATAGAAGAGACCGACTCCCGCAGAACCACCGTAAAGAGACTTTGGTGTGAGCATAGGATAGTCAGTGAAATCTTCTTTTGAATCCGGGCTTTGGTTCCAGAGACGGCCGTATTTTCCAAGCGAGCCTGTTGTTTTAATCCATGAAGCTGTCTGTTCCGCAAATTTTACGTAATCAGCGGAATTGTATTCCTTAAAAAGTGTATTTTCTGCCATATATTCTCCTTTTTTTGAAAAATAGTAACCTAGTAGGATACTAGGTATAAGTAGAATATATAGCCTTCCACCTACTTAGTCAATAGCTAATTCGAATTATTTCAGATTTTTTTCAATTCTTTTGAGAGCTTCTTCCAGAATTGGGCGCGGAGTGGCAATATTGATTCTCTGGTATCCTTCGCCTTCGCATCCAAACATTGTACCTCGGTCAAGCCAAACCTTTGCTTTGTTTACAATCAGGTTATCGAGTTTCGAATCTGAATATCCGTAAGCCGAAAAATCCAGCCATAAAAGATAAGTTCCTTCGGGTTCAATAAGCCTTACTTGCGGTAGATTTTCCTTTACAAAATTGCGGACAAAGTCAAGGTTTTCGACAAGATGTTTTTTGAGAGCCGTGAGCCAGTCTTTTCCATGCTCATAAGCGGCCTGAGTTGCCACAAATCCCATGAGACTTGGCTCATCATAACCTGTCTTGTCCCGTTCATCGTGAAATTTCTTTTTCAACACAGGATTTTGTATGAAATTTACGGAGAATTGAAGTCCGGCGAGATTGAAAGTCTTGCTTGCAGAAGTTGAAATAACTGAATTCCATGCGGCTTCTTTTGAAATCGTTGAGAAAACGATATGCTTGTTCGGCTCGAAGACAAAATCGTTGTGAATTTCATCCGCAAAAACGATAACGTTGTGTTTAAGGCATATTTCTGAAAGCCGGGTAAGTTCTTCTCGTGTCCAGACTCGCCCAACAGGATTGTGCGGACTGCAAAGAATAAAAAGTTTGACATCATTTTCGACAATTTTCTTCTCAAAATCGTCAAAATCAATCTGCCATTTTCCGTCTTTTTCAAAAAGGGAAGAAGTTACAAGCTTTCTGTTGTTCGCAAGAATCATGTTTTTGAAAGGGTAGTAAACCGGAGTCTGAATTATGACCGCCTCTCTCTCGCGGGTAAAAGCCTTGATTGCGCACGCGATTGCAAAAACAACTCCCGGTGTGGTGACAACCCAGTGCCG
>CAMOEE010000253.1 GCA_946611835.1 uncultured Treponema sp.
CAAAGTCTTTTCCCACGATGTCCAGGGCGGGCACGATGCAGCGGTCAATGATTTCTACCGGCTCTTTTCCTTCTTCTAGCAGTTTTTTTGTTGCGTCCGGCGACGAGTCTTTGAAACCCTTGCAGATTATGTTGATGAGCGAGCTTTCCGATTCCGTGAGATTTTCAGGTAGTTTGGGCGTTCCCCTCCGCTCGCTATCGCTCTCTTCGGGTCGGGCTTTCTGGGGTTCCGCTGTTCGCTTCATTGCTTCACTTCGTTCCGCAACGGCTGACGCCGCCCCGCCAATCCCTAACGTAGGGAGCGACCCCGCTTGCGGGGGCAAAACCTGTGAGACAGGTTTTGAGCGAGTCTCCGAGCAGCTATGCTGCGAAGGCGTATTGCCTTTTGCTGCCGCAACTTGATCAGCGGTCAATCCATAAACCGGGGCCGGTGTGTCGTTGTATTTTTCGATATAGTCAAGGCAGTTTTCGTCAAATCCTGCCAGAGCACGGTAGCCGTAGTAAGTTTCCATCATTGGCTGCATGAGCGGATTGATGATACATGCGCTCAATCCGGCGTAAAGTGCCATGGCAAAGAATCGGGAATTGATGATGTCCCGCCGTGGAATTCCAAAAGAGATGTTCGACACTCCCAGCACGAACTGCAAGCCCTGTGAGCCGTATTTTTCTTTGAGAATCTGAATTGCACGAACCGTCTCCAGGGCTTCTTTCTGCTGGCTTGAAACTGTGAGCGTAAGGGTGTCAATCACGATGTCACGCACAGGAATTCCGTATTTTGCGGCCTCAGCAATGATTTTTTCTGCCACGGCAACACGACCTTCCGCTGTGGGAGCGATTCCGGTTTCATCGATACAAAGGGCGACCACAGCTCCGCCGTATTTTTTTACCAGAGGCAGAACCTTGTCCATCACATCCTGGCGGCCGTTGGTTGAGTTAATCAGGGCTTTTCCATTGTAATAACGCAAAGCTTTTTCAAGAACCGGAGCTTCGCTGGAATCAATCTGAAGGGGAGTGTTAAAGGCTCCCTGAATCGTCTTTACTGCGTCCACCATGGTTGCCGCTTCGTCAATTCCAGGCAAACCTACATTCACATCAAGAATCTGAGCGCCGGCGTTAATCTGACTTTCCGCCTCTCCCAGCACGAAATTCATGTTGTGGGCAAGCAATGCTTCTTTGACCTTCTTTTTACCGGTCGGATTGATTCTCTCACCGATAATCTGTGGGCCTGCCCCGCCGCCAATCTGAACGCTGGAGTTGTAAGAGCAGATAAAAGTTGCATTCTCAAACTCACAGGGCTTTCGCTTCTGAGGCGGCATGGCTTCAATCACTTTAACCATTTCTGCAATGTGGTCTGGGGTCGTTCCGCAGCAGCCGCCAAAAACGCTTACTCCAAGCTCCCTGTATTTTTTGTGATGAGAGGCAAATTCCTCTGCCCCAACCAGATAGACCGCTTTTCCATTGATAACCGTCGGTAATCCTGCATTCGGCTCCACACAAACAGGCTGGTGGGCGTATCGCATGAACTCAGCCACGATTTTGTCATCTTCGCTCAAAGAACCGCCGCAGTTAAATCCGATTAAATCGACTCCAAGCGACTCAAGATAAACCACCACCGTGCGGATGTCCGCTCCGGTCAAAGTTCGCAAATTTGGCTGGAAAGTCATGCTGGCAAAAATCGGAAGGTTCGTGTTTTCTTTTGTGGCAAGAACTGCAGCCTTAACTTCCCGTAAATCCGCCATAGTCTCGATAATGGCAAGCTCCGCCCCCGCATTTTCTGCAATCACGGCGGCTTCTTTATAAGTTTCGTAGGCCTGGTCAAAAGTCAAGTCACCCATTGGCTCCAAAAGGCGGCCAATCTGGCTTGTGTCCCATGAAGCGTAATGAGGGCGTGTGTTTCCTTCTGCCTCAATTTCTTCGATACATTTTTTTTCAAGGGCAATTTCTGCCTCGATGTACTCTTTGCAGGAATATTTTGCTGAAATCAGTTTGAGCGGCAAGGCACCAAAAGTGTTGGCCGTGAGTACATTTGCTCCCGCCCTAAGGTAAGCTTTGTGAATGTCTTCGATAATCTCCGGCTTTTCAATTGAAATATCTTCGGGGATGTCGTAGTCAGTGAAGCCTGTCTTTTGAATCATAGTGCCGATTCCGCCGTCAAAAAATACGGGCAGGCCGGATTCTACCTGAGATTTCAAAAATTCACGGAAAGTTGGTTTAGCTTCGTTCTTATTCATAGAAACTTATTTTATCGGAAAATTAAGGCTAGTGCAAACATAGGAAAAAGCGTTAGCGCTGTGCAAGCAGCCTGTCTGCCGTCAGGCAGGCGAGCCGTTCCAGAGCGAAGCGGCGGAATGTAAACGGGCACGACAATGAGAGTGCCCGAGCGACAGCGGAACCTGGAACAACGCTAATCCGTTCCGTTTTTGCAAGGGGGCGTTACGGGGGATTATCCCCCCGTTAGAAGGGGGTGTCGGCGCAACGGCGGAAGCAGAGCTTCCAGAGTGCGACGCAGGGGGAAGGCTTTTCCCCTCCCCTTCGTAAAAAAAAGTTCACTTCATTCCAATTCTGTTAAAAAATGATAAAATTCCGCACTTTATAATAACTTTTTCTTAATTTTTTCTGATTCTTTTAAAGAATATCTTTTAATCTGCCGGTTCTGTGTTATAATTTAAGCATTATGAAGTATGTTTATTTTTTTGGAAACGGCGACGCAGATGGCGATGAATCAATGCGTGCAGAATTGGGTGGAAAAGGTGCAAACCTTGCGCAGATGGCAAAGGCTCCACTGAGCCTTCCTGTTCCGGCAGGATTTACAATTACCACAGATGTGTGTCAGGAATATTACGAATTAGGAAGGAAATATCCTGACGGATTGGCCGCTCAGGTTGACGAATATCTTGCAAAACTTGAGTCCGTAATGGGCAAAAAACTTGGCGACGAGGCAGACCCGCTTTTGGTTTCGGTCCGCTCGGGTGCCGCAATTTCAATGCCTGGCATGATGGACACCATTTTGAACCTGGGTCTTAACGACAAGGCTGTCCTGGGGCTGGCAAAAAAGACTGGCAACGAACGATTTGCATGGGACGCTTACCGCCGCTTTATTCAGATGTACGGCGATGTTGCAATGGGTGTCGAGCACGCAAAATTCGAAGAAATCATCGATGAAGTAAAATCTCACCGTGGAATCAAACAGGACACGGAGCTTACTACCGAAGAGCTTAAAGAAATCGTCACAAAATACAAGGCGATGTACAAAAAGGAAAAGGGCGAGGACTTCCCTCAGGATGCAAAAGAGCAGATGTGGGGAGCAATCGGAGCGGTCTTCG
>CAMOEE010000254.1 GCA_946611835.1 uncultured Treponema sp.
GCCATGCTTTCTGCTGTTTTGCGAAGTGAAACTGCTGTTCAAGTGAGCATTCGCATCATGAACGCTTTTGTTCAGTTGAGACATTATGTCAGCTCGCAAATTGTCAAAACGGACGACAAGGCGGAACTTGTGGAAATCCGTCGCTTGCTTTTGCTTCATATTGACCATTGTGACAAAAAATTTTTAGAACAGGACAGAAAAATTAGTCAGATTATTCAAGTGCTGAACAATCTGATTGAGGAACCAAAATCAGAGCGAAAAATCGGATTTACAAACGATTGATGTAACTGGTCACAAATTGTGACCAGTTCAAAATATGACTCATCGCAAATTGCGATATGTTAAAAGGAGTTGCACATGGAAATTACAAAAGATGAAAAAATTAACTTCGACAAGATAATCATCACACCGCTGGAGCGCTGGATTGATACAAAATTTGAATTGGATGAACTCGTTATTGACTATTTGAATAAACTTGCCGAGAAGTCCAATCAGAGCGTGGATAATGTGGTGAATCATATACTTGCTGACATGATGGCTGAGCATCTGGAACTTTCGGAACTGAACGCAGAAACTTTGCGAAGAACTGCGAAAAAATGCCCTCAAATTTTGCTCGTGGAAAATGGAAAACCTGTTGCAAGGGTGAAAATGATTAACGATAAGGAAGATAATCTTTTTCTTATGACAAAGCAGGACCTACCTAAAGAAGGTGGCACTGAAGCCAAAGCACAACCAGTCGCAAATTGTGACCGGATGCCAAGTGTAGCGGCAATGGCTTCAAAAAGAAAACGAAGAGCGGGAGAAATTTTACAATGACGATATGGACGAAAAAACACTTTCTCTGATTCAGCAGAAAATAGGTTATCAGTTTACTAATCCTGTACTTCTTAAGCAGGCTTTTGTTTCCCCTTCTCTCTCAGCTGCCACGCAGAACCGGGTACAGAATTATCAGATTCTAGAATTCATCGGTGATGCGGTACTGGGACTTGCTGTGGTTAAGAATCTGGCTTCTGAGTTTTGCCATGTTGATGCTAACGGACAGTTTGTTTCTTCAGCAACAGAAGCTCAGCTTTCGGATGAGAAATCTCGTTTGGTTAAAAATGAGAAACTAGCACATTGCTCAAATCTCCTTGAATTCGATTCTTATCTAGAGCGTGCTCACGGTTATTATTTACATGACAGAAAGAACAAGAAAGGCGATTTGATTGAGTCGGTTTTAGGAGCGGTCGCAATAGATTCAAACTGTAACATGGATATTTTGTCTCGTGTTGCTTCGGAATTGTTAAGATATGATAAAACTGCAGAGAATGCTACAGAAAAATTGCAGAATTATTGTAAGAAAAACGGACTGGATTTGCCGATATACTCGTTTTGGAACTGCGGAAGTCGTTATGATTGTGCTGTTTCACTTCAATCTGTTAATGGGTTATTTGTTGGAAACGGCAAGACAGTGGAAGAAGCTCAAAATGTGGCGGTAGAATCGGCATATATTTATCTGACAGGGCAGAATGTCACAAAAAAGAAGTCTGTTGAACAAACTGGGGCAAATATCTTAAACAGTTCAAAAAAATCTCTGACACCAGTTGAAAAACTGAACCTAAAATATATAAGAAAAGAAATCGTTCAGCCGAACTATAGTTTTGCACAAACTGCTGAAAATGGAAAATTGTTCTGGATTTGTACACTAACTCTAAATAACAACGAACACCAAGTTTCGGGAAAAGCAACGACTCGCAAAAAGGCAAAGCAAGCGGCGGCAAAGGCAATGTTGGATTTGTTAGAAAATTCAAAACAGGAAGAAAAATCTATTTCATCGAGAAAATTCCCAGGAATCGGCTTGTTGAAGCGAGCGATGATTTTACGAAAAGAAGCGTTTTGAAATAAGATATCCTTATTAAACTGCGCGCAAGGGATTGTAGCCACGCCGAAGGCGTTCCGAAGGAATGTAGCGTCAGCGGAATGGCGAAAAGCCCGACCGCCGCTTGTCGGCGGTTGCGCCCAGTTGTTCTTTTTTTCTTTTCCTCATCTCTAATTCCTAAATTTCCATTTTTATGTTACACTAGCCTCATGGAATTACCAGAAATCATGCAGCAGCAGGTTTTTGCTGTTGCAGGCGATACACTCAATCCTGAGAAATATGCTTACAAAATCAAACAGGGGCTTTTGGAGCACGGCTACACGGTTCATGCTGTGGGCAAGGAACTTGCCAGCTTTAACGATATTCCGGGCGACATTGACATCATTGATCTTTGCATAAACCCGGTGAAAGGGCTGTCTCTCATCAAGGAATGTAAAAAGTCCTTTAAGTGCATCGTGATTCAGCCGGGTGCAGAGAGCGAGGAGCTTCTTTCTTATCTCAACGAGAAAAATCTTCCGTATATTGAAGGCTGTGTGCTTGTTGGGTTGAGTCTGTATGCCGGGGATAAGGTGAAAAATGACAAATAATCAGCTTCACATTCTTAAAAATCAGCTGAGGAATTTCTGATGGCGTATGGTGATAATCTGATTTCCGCTGAGGAAATGATAATGACCGCATTCACGAACATTGAGCGTGCGGAAGTCGAAAAAAACAACAAGCTTCTCAAAACCTGGCGGGTTACTCTGGAGTCAATCCGTTCGAACGCAAAGAACGGAGAGAATCTTGGCGTAAATCTTTATTCACATTCCCGGATTATTGATTTGAAAAACGGAATTCTTCTTGTTGAGGCTGACCACCCTGCCTGGATTCAGACTTTGCGCATTTATCAAAAGTATATTATCACAGGACTTAAACGGGGCGTTCCTGATGTAAAAATTTCGTCTCTGGCATTTCGTCTTCGAGGCACAAATGTCGAGCTTCATTCCCAGATAAACGAAGAAAAAATTCGTTCGGAAATGGAAGAAAGAATTCAAAAAGAAGAAAAAGTAATTCAGGAATTTGATGAAAAAAATCGGACGGTCTCTAGCGATTCCGTTACAAATGAAGAAAATTCTTCTCCAAATAAAGAAATTCCTGAAAATTTAAAGAAAATTCTTGACAGACTAAAGACAGATATATTGACCGACAATAAGTAAATTTGTTAAACTATTTGCCACTACCAAATTTTTGCGAGGATAGAGGAAGTTCTTGCAAAATTGCTCAAATTTTTTATCAAAATTTAGGGTTATCCCCAACAGAATAAGGAGAATGTTCTATGAAACGAACATACCAGCCAAGTAAAGTTAAAAGAAACAGAAAATTTGGATTCCGCGCTCGCATGGCAACTCGCGGTGGTCGCATGGTTCTCGCTCGCCGAAGAGCAAAGGGCCGCAAGAAGCTCTC
>CAMOEE010000255.1 GCA_946611835.1 uncultured Treponema sp.
AGCCCCGCCCGGCACGGGCGTTGTCCGGCATCCGTGCCTCAGGCGGGAACCGCCTCTCCGCACCGCTCTCTCCCGCCGGGAGAACGGAGCGTCCTCGCCGCCCTGACAGTGCGTGTCACGGATGACGGACAATGGAGCGGAAAGCGGAAGGGCGCAAAGCCCGTTTTACATGACCTGCGCCCTTTTGAAATAATTAAGAATAAGCCTGATTGTTTGTTTTAGTCTTTTACGACTTTGTAGAAAGATTTGACATAGTCGATGAAAGAGCCCCAGCTCAGGATTACACAGATGACAAAGAAAACCCTGGCAACGACAAGGCCCGTGCTTTTTATGAAAGCATCTGTTTCTGGCAGGACTGACTGGAATGAAAAGCGTGCATAGGTTTCGAGGAGAAGGAAAAGGAAACCTGAAGCGATGTAAAATACCGTCTTGAACTTGCCGCCTTTGCGTGCGGCGATTGCTATGCCTTTTTTGAGGGCCGCCATGCGAAGGAATGACTGGGTAAATTCACGGTAAAGGATAAGGACAAACAGCGGCATGGGCATATAACCCGAAGCGACTGCGCAGGCAAAGACCGTCAGGTTCAGTATGACATCAGCGAAAGGGTCGAAAATCTTTCCGAAATCGCTGACTTCATTATTTTTGCGGGCATAGTGTCCGTCCCAATAATCGGTAAGTTCAAACAAAACAAGAAGGGGAACCATAACGCAGGCAGACGCAAAAGAAAGAGATGCGGAATTAAGCCAAACCGGCAGGTTAAAAATCACATAAAAAAAAGGCGCAAACAAAGCTCGCGCAAGCGTAAAACGGTTGGAAACTTTCATTGTTGTAAGTATAGTTCGTTAAAGAGAAAAAGTAAATGGAGTGGAAATAATTTGGAATTAGGAATTCGGAATGCGGAATTTGGGGATTGTGAAGTTTTACAATTCTCTTTTGAAAGTGCAGGTGGGGTTTCCTTCGCTGAAGCCGATTTGGGCTGAAAAAAGACTTGGGCAGACTGCCGGCTCAGGCATTGGCGACTGGAATTCCGAACGATTCTTAAAGAGAATTGAGTTTTTATAGAATTCCACAGGGGGATTTTTCAGGATTTTCGCTGCTAAAGAGCCTTGATTTTTTGCCTGCTGTGAGGCCGGAATATTTTTTATGCAAAACCAGTTTCGTCTCAAGGGGAAAGGCAGGGTGTCGGGCAGGACAAGAACTGAAAGCTCCAGCTGATTTTCCCCGTCCGTTTTTTGAATTTCATGGCCGTCAATGATGATTTTGTCTTCTTCGATGGTAATCCGGACTGAAGAAGATTGGCTTCCGAATTCTGAAAACAAAAGATAATGATTGAAAAAAGTGAAGACACAAGCCAAAAAAACGAAAAGAGGGAGAAAAATCTTCCAGAAAGTTGAAATCAGAAGCCCGCAAACGAATATTGCAAGAAGGATGTAATAATATGATTTACCGGAAAAGCCCGCTGATGCGTGAAGCGCAAGGAATGAATCCAGCGGGAATAGGGAGTTGCAGAGAAAAATCAGCAGGGTGTAGAAAAGGGCCGCAAGGGTTAGAAAGACACAGGCCAAAACAAAACGGGCAGAAGGGGCAGAACGGGATTTTTTAGGGAAAGCCATGCCGACAAGAAGCCCCAGGGCAAGAGAGACAAAGAAAAGACAGACATAAAAAATGCTTGAGTGCACGAATCCCGATTTAAGAAAGGGAAATGAGCGGAGCAATTCTTCAAGAATCATGAATAGGCCTTGAAATCTCGGGAAACGGAGATCAGCGACTTTATTTCAAAGCCCGGAAGTTCTGCGGAAACAATCGTAAAGGCTTTGTCGGCTACGGACTTGGACTCGGCAATGCCGTGAAGGGTGATTCTTTGGCCCTCGACAGTCGTTCGCAGAAAATTAATTTCGATGTTGTAAACGAAAACAAGCATATTGACGATTCTTTGCCCGATAAGCAATTCCTCGATTTTCTGCATTCCCTTCGCTTCTTTTTGGCCGGTAACATAGGTGTGAGTGAGGGAGTCGATTGAAGCAACGATTGAATCCACATCAAGGGCAGAAGTATTGACCACAAGGTCGAACATGGCAGGGTCGTTTATATCGAAATTAAAGAGATCTTTGAGGAAAGACTTCTGCTGAATTTCGCTCTCGCTGATTTTTTTTGAGGCGGCCTTGGTATTGCAGGATAATGCGGCCCGGATTCGCTCGTTCCGGACTTTTTCGTTGGCGATAAAACGGCAGGAAATATGATTTTCGATGTCTTTTAAGAGAATGAAAGCGCCACGGCCTACAATCACACAGTTGTTTTCGGATGCTGCCTCGAGTATTGCGGTCATAAGGTGATTGAGGTATTCATCCCGCCAGCGGGTTAGTCCGGCAAGAAATCCCATTTTACGCTCGTCAAATTTTGAGAGCTTTGATGCAGGAAAGCCCAGACTGACAATGCGTTTTTCAAGCTCTTTTTTTCCGATAAATTTGTAGCCGAGTCTTTCTGCGATTTTTGCGCTTACTTCATCGCCAAGAGAAGCCGTCTGTCGTGACACCGTTATAATTGCCATAATCTTTAACTATTGTATAATAAAACCCGCTAAAATCAAACCAATTTTTTGAGGAATCTTATGGGCAAGAGCGGACTTGAATGGAAAATGAAGGGTAAAAAAGAACTTTTAAAGACGGTCGTGCTTTCCGTGAACGAAATTGACTCACAGGCCCCGGACGGAAGCGAGGGGAAATATATCGTGATGGACGCCCCTGACTGGGTAATCGTAATTCCTGTTCTTGGAGAAAATTTTCTTATGGTCAGGCAGTGGCGGCACGGGAACAACTCGCTGAGCATAGAATTTCCGGGCGGGGTGATAAACCGGGGAGAAAAAGCTGAAGATGCGGCAAGGCGTGAAACCGAAGAGGAGACCGGTTATAAGGCAGGCAAGCTCACATATCTTGGCTCTGCAAACCCGAACCCGGCACTGATGAGCAATCGGGTACATTTCTTTGCAGCAGAAGAACTTGAGGGAACCGGGATTCAGCATCTGGACAGCGATGAATTTGTTGAATACATGCAGATTCCACAAAAAGAGGTTTTTGAAAAGATTGGAACGGAAGAATATCCCCACGCCCTGATGATGAGCGCACTTCTGAAGTTCAAACTGATGAAGGATGGGGATTTTTAAGAAGAGCTTTTTTGGCAGGATGTCGAGTTTTGATTTGTGAAATGATGCAAAAAAACGGCCGGAATCGGGGTTCTGACAAAATGTCGCTTGAACTTGTTCACCGCGACATTT
>CAMOEE010000256.1 GCA_946611835.1 uncultured Treponema sp.
CAAAGCTCCCTTTTCAAATTCCACCTTCCAGTGGCCGTAGCCCCGCTCCACATCGGTAAGTGCCATGCGGGCGGCTTTTGTCAAATCTTCTTTGGTGAGGGCTTTGAGCTGAAAGACACGGCTTCGGCTGACTAAGGCCTTGTTGACTTCAAAAAAAGGATTTTCGGTTGTGGCTCCAATCAGAATTATCGTGCCGTTTTCCACCCAGGGCAAAAGTGCGTCCTGCTGGGCCTTATTCCAGCGGTGAACTTCATCAACGAAAAGAATAGTTCTTCTATTGTAAAGCTTGTAAAAATCGTCAGCGGTTTTGATTGCGTTTCGGATGTCGGCGACACCTGTGAGGACAGCATTCAGCGTGATGAAATTTGATTTAGTGTGATTTGCGATGACCCGGGCAAGGGTAGTCTTTCCGGTTCCGGGCGGACCGTAAAAAATGACGGAAGTAAGCTGGTCAGCCGCAATTGCCCTCCGCAAAAGCCGCCCCTTACCAACAATATGATCCTGCCCGATGTATTCATCCAAGTTCCGTGGTCTCATACGGGCCGCTAGAGGCTGTTTTTCTGTTTTTGTATTATCAAATAAATCCGCCATGGGGAAATTATAACATAGAAAACGGAAAGTGGAAAACGGAAAGTGGAAAGTGGGGGTAAGTGCCAGGGTATGAAGCCCCGAAGTAGCCGAAGGCTATGAGCGTGAGCGAAGGGCGGAACACCCGACCGCCGTGCTACGGAGCGAAGCGCAGTAGTCGGCGGTGGCACCCAATTATGCATTGTGCATTATGAATTATGCATTACTCCCTATTCCATTCTCCGGTTGTTGGGAAGTATGACCACAAGCCTACATTTTTTAGAGAAGCTGAAGTGCTTGATGTGATACTGCTTGCAAAAATTGTTGCACTGTATTCGCCCTCGCTTGGGTTGACTACGAGAAGGGCTGGAATTGTATAATAAGATGACAGAGTTGAAGTTGCATTTGTGCTGAAACTTGTGTTGCCGGAGTTCGGAATGCCGCCGGTAGCAGGCCCTCCTATTTCTGCCGTTGCCCATGTCTGATGGGCGATTCCTTCTGATGTTCCAACGAGGATGTAATTTGTTGTTACTGCAATTGACTGGATTGTGCCACAATCAAGATTTACAGAAGCCCATTCTGTACCGTCTGTTTTATAATAAACAGAAGAACCACTGGAATGATAAATGTAAGTTGAAGCAACGGTTGATGTTTCATTTGAGGTCATTGCCTCTGCGGTGCTGAAATAGGTGGTTGAGCCAAGTTTTGTACAGCTGTTAACGCCTGTTGTCGGACTTGTTGAGTTGTCACTTATTGAGTCGTCATCTGAATCAGTTTTCATTACATTGTATGTATCACCGTTTAATTTCCAGACACTTGTTCCGTATCTGAAATATGCCTCTCGATTTGCAGACTGGGGGGTGTTAGTGCAGAAAAGTCTTGCTTTTACAGATGATGAATAGCTCGCTGTCCAGATTTCCTTCCATGAGCCACCTTTGTAGCAGTAAAGGCTTCTTGTTTTTCCGACATTGTAGCCGTCATCGTCCTCTTCGATTACGACAGATGCTGCGTAAAGATATGAGCTGTCTGCGGCAAGGGCATAAACGAAGCCTGTTGGATTTGAAAATGTCTGCCAGTCGATTTTTGAGTTTGCGAGGTCGCCTTCAACGCTTCGGTGTTTGATTTCTCCGTTTGAGACAAAAATATGTTCTTCACCATTGTAAGTGTAGCGGACAATATTCTGAATATCGCCGGAGATTTCTGCATCGGCAAGCTCTACTTCTTTTCGGATGTCGGAAAAAATAACTCCGTCACAAGAAGACATGAAAAGTGACGAGAAGACTCCCAGAAGGGCGAAAGATAAAATCAGAATTTTTGAATTATGCTTTTTCATTGTTTTACCTGTTGATTAGAAGTGATATCTTGCGGCGATTACAAACGAGGCGAAAATTCCGTAATCGTTGTACTGAGAGTCGTCATACCATTGCGGCATATACATAAAATCTCCCTCAATACCGAATGACCAGCTTGGTGTTGCGCGGAAGAAAGCTCCTGCCTGTGATTTGAAAATAAAGCCAGGGAAATATGTTCGGCTGAGGTAGTTTTCCATTGCTACGCCAAGCCCCACAGTGATTGGGAATTCGAAGCGCTTGTATGTCGGCTGAATCGTTGTGTTGAAGACGATTGGAATGTAGGTGAAGATGTTTTCGCCAAGGGTCGGGTGATAGCCAAAGAAGACATCAATGCCCCATGCCCACCAGCTTGTGATGAACCTGTGATAGCCGAGAGAGCCTGCACCACCAGTTGACATTTTGCCTTGCCTATACAGGGGGAAATCACCGCCGAAATTGAGCGGACAAGTCATCATGAGACTGATTTTGATGAACTGGTCACCAGGCTCGTTTAGATTTACTGAAGATTTTATAACGACATCTTTTTCTTCGTCTTTTGGTTGTTCCTGATCGATGTCTTCGTTTGTATTGATTTGTGGCTCATCATCTGCAAAAGCAAAAGATGAAATCATAAAGAGAGCGCAAAAAAGCGCAAGAAAGCGTTTCATAAATCCTCGTTATGTTTAAATAATAGATAGTAATTTTACTGAAAATAGAGTATATTTTCAATTCTAAGTTACATATAAAAGAAAACAATCAAGAAGAGGTTACAAAATGAGCGCACAGATTATCGATGGAAAGCAGATTGCAATGGATGTTAGGGCCGGAGTCGCAGAAAAAGTCGCGGCCCTCAAAGCAAAGGGAATCACTCCCTGCCTGGCAGTTATCCTCGTGGGCGAAAATCCGGCCAGCGTAAGCTATGTCACAGGAAAACGAAAGGCCTTGGCAGAGGCTGGAATGGCTGACAAAAGCGTAGAGCTTCCAGAAAACACAAGCGAAGAAGACCTGCTCAAACTGATTGACGAGCTGAATCGCGATGACTCTGTTCACGGAATACTCGTTCAGCTTCCTCTTCCAAAACATATCAACGAAGACAAAATCATCATGGCAATTTCCCCAGAAAAAGATGTAGACGGCTTCCACCCGGTCAATGTGGGAAATCTCGTAATCGGCAAAAAAGCCTTCCTTCCCTGCACGCCCCACGGAATCATCGTTTTGCTTGAGCGCATGGGAATCGAGACAAGCGGAAAACATGCCGTGGTCATTGGACGAAGCAACATCGTCGGAAAGCCGGTTTCACTCCTTCTCGCCCGAAAAGAAACTAACTGCACGGTCACAATCTGCCACACAGGAACCAAAAACATGGCAGAAA
>CAMOEE010000257.1 GCA_946611835.1 uncultured Treponema sp.
ATAGCCTAACGCATGGTCAAAATCAAGGAGGTTCTTATGAAGGACATCAAATCAATCTTACAAAATGCAGACTCAATTCTCATCGGTGCTGGAGCGGGACTTTCTACTTCTGCAGGCTTTACCTACAGCGGGCCTCGCTTCCAAAAATATTTTGCTGATTTTGAAAAGAAGTACGGCTTTCACGATATGTATTCCGGCGGCTTTACGGCTTTTGAAAGTCTGGAAGAAAACTGGGCTTACTGGAGCCGGCAGATTTATTTGAACCGTTTTGTAAAAGCCCCTTTGCCTGTCTATGAAAAACTGCTTGAGCTTGTGAAAGATAAAAATTATTTTGTTCTTACCACGAATGTTGACCACTGCTTTCAAAAGGCGGGCTTTAATAAATCTCGGCTTTTCTACACTCAGGGTGATTACGGCCTTTGGCAGTGCTCACAGCCTTGTCACAAGAAAACCTATGACAACCAGCTGTTTGTTGAAAAAATGATTAAGGAACAGGGCTTTGTAATTCAGAGTGACGGCAGCCTTGAACTTTCCGAGGCAGGCTTTGATAAAATCAAAATGACGATTCCGTCTGAGCTTGTTCCCCGCTGCCCTGTTTGCGGAAAGCCCATGACAATGAACCTGCGCTGTGACGATACTTTTGTGGAAGATGAAGGCTGGCACTCTGCGGCATCCCGTTATGAAGATTTTCTGAACAGAAATAAAGACGGCCAAATTGTTTATCTGGAGCTTGGGGTTGGCGGTAATACTCCTGGAATCATCAAATATCCTTTCTGGAAGATGACATTCGCAAATCCCAAGGCGACCTACATCTGCATAAACAAAGGCAAGGCAGGGGTTCCTCAGGAGATTGAAAAGCAGAGCATTTGCGAGAATAATGATATTTGGACAGTGCTGATGGAGTTTGTTCCGCAAAATTGAAAAATTTTTAAAATTGCGGAACAGAATTTAATTTTCATTCCGCAAAATCAAAAATTTCTTGAAATTGCGGAATGGCTGATGGGATTGCGTTAGGGATTGGAGCACCTGCGAAGCAGTACCGCTTGCGGTATGGAGCGCGGTTAGCGCGGAAGTGCGGAAAGCCCGGCGGCAGCGAAGCTGACGCAACGTCCAAATGAAGAGGAAAAGGAAATGACACAAAAAGAACGACGCACATATTTGATAATGGAACTCCTCAAAGAAGATAAGGGTAGTGCCGGATTTAAGCTGGGCCTTGTGCCCGGAAATGAAGGCGGCTTTGTGATTCCTGATGATGAAAAGAGTCAGCGCGATATACTCCGGGCTTTGATGAATATTCGTGGTCCATATTCCATTAGCGAAGACTTTTTGAAAATCCAGGACGAGTACCTGCAGCAGGTAAATAAAGAGCGGGGAATTACGGACATAGCGGACTTAAAGCCGACAGAAGGGAAGTCAAAGCTTTACCTCTGGCAGGGCGACATCACTACGCTCAAAGTTGATGCAATCGTCAATGCGGCAAACTCTGCTCTGCTGGGATGTTTTGCGCCGCTTCATATCTGCATCGATAACTGCATCCACACCTTTGCGGGCATCCAGCTGCGGCTTGCTTGTAACGAGCTTATGAAAAAACAGGGACACGAAGAAGGAACCGGACTTTGCAAAATCACACCGGCCTTTAATCTTCCAAGCCGCTATGTCTTGCACACTGTCGGGCCCATTATTTACACAAGTGTGGGGCCCCGCGAAAAGCTTCTTCTTGCAAACTGCTACAAAAACTGCCTTGAAACAGCGTTACAAAATCAGCTTGAATCGGTTGCTTTCTGCTGCATTTCAACCGGAGTCTTCAGATTTCCTCAAGACCTTGCTACTCAGATTGCAGTAGAAACTGTAGAAAAGTGGCTGTCAGAAAATCCGGATTCCAGCATAAAGAAAGTTGTCTTCAATGTTTTTGGAAATAAGGATCTGGAGATTTATAAAAAGGTGCTTGGTCAAAAATGATAATCCAGACAGGTCAGCGAACAGACATTCCTGCATTTTATTCTCAGTGGCTTTTGAACAGGCTAAAAGAAGGGTATGTGATGGTAAGGAATCCCTTTTATCCTTTGTCGGTTTCGCGTTATGAACTGAATCCTCAGATTGTTGATTTGATTACTTTCTGCACTAAAAACCCCCTGCCGGTTTTGAAAAATCAGGAACTCTGGAATGAGCTTTCAAAATATAATCAGTGGTGGTATGTTTCGCTTACGCCCTATGGAAAAGAAATTGAACCCAACGTGCCGGAAAAGGCTGATGTCGCAGATGGCATTATTGAACTTGGAAAACGACTTGGAGCGGAGAAAGTCGGCTGGCGGTATGATCCGATTTTCATTTCCGAAAAATATACAGTTCCATATCATCTTAAAGCATTTGAAAACATTGCAAGACGACTTTGCGGCTCAACGAAGATTGCTGTAATCAGCTTTATAGATTTGTATCCGAAAGTGAAGCGTAATTTTCCGGAAGCCCGCGATGTGACTCAAGCGGAATGTTTGACTCTTGGAAAAGCCTTTGTTGAAATTGCCACTAAATATGGAATGACGCTGCGCCCATGCGCAGAAGGAAAAGACCTTGCTCAGTTTGGTGCGGATTGCTCCGGCTGTCAGACACTTGCAGTCCTCGAAAATGCTATTGGTAAAAAACTTAAAGTTCCCAAAAAAAATTCTGCAAGAAAAGAATGTGCCTGTTTCTTAAACGGAGATATCGGCGCCTACAATTCCTGTGGTCATCTGTGCCGCTACTGCTATGCAAATGCGAATGAGGAACTTGTCCGCCATAACATGAAGTCGCATAACCCGGCTTCACCACTGTTAATAGGCGAGCTGACTCCTGATGATAAGATTTTTAATACGGTACAGAAAAGCTGGATTGTGGAATAAATAGTTACTAATTTTTGATTCTTTTTTCAAATCTGAACATGCCTTCCGGGAACTGACCGTCATGCTCGTCTAAGGTTTCGCAACTGTCGGGATCATTCGGGTCCGGGTGATGGCTGTTATAAAACTCAACAATGTGAAAGCCGCAGCGGTTTACGTAGAAGTGGATGTTCCGTTTTTCAAAATACGGAGTTACGGTTTCCCAAAGAGTTACTTGGGGATAATGCTTTTCAACTTCTGGGAATTTTTCGGCTACTGGTGCATAAGTCTTTACGGCAGCATATTCGCCCTGTGCGATTGCGGGATATAAAATCCATCTTCGGCCAGAGCGTTGTACATGAGAACGGCATCCAGTTCTCCCTGCTGAGATTTCAACAGAATCTTCATAT
>CAMOEE010000258.1 GCA_946611835.1 uncultured Treponema sp.
CCCATGCAGGCAAGGGACATTGCCATGCGGTGATCATCGTAGCTTTCGCAGACAGCCCCATGCAGCTTGAAAGCAGGGTTCGGTGAACCGTCTTTAAGAATGGGCGAGTGGCCGTGAATGACCAGGGAATCCTCACGCTCCTCTATTTCGGCACCCAGCCTTGAAAGCTCGATGTTAAGGACTTTGAGGCGGTCAGTTTCCTTTCGCCGGCAGACTGCGGCATCTTCGATATAAACAGTGCCTTCCGTAAAGCAGGCGATTGCAGAAAGGGCACAAACTGCGTCCGGGAAAGGCGAGATATTCACATGAAGCTCTCCACTCGGGCAATTTTCGGTAGTGAGCCGGCCGATTCCGTCTTTAGAACACTTTCCGCCAGAAACCGTAAGAGTCTCGGCTTTTTTATCCCAGACAATATCAGCACCGATTGACTGCAGAATGGAAACAATCGCATCATCACCCTGGGTTCCGCTTGAATCGACATTCTCAATGGTGATTTTGCTGTCGGAAATGAGGGCTGCAATCAGCGGGAAAGCAACTCCCTCCCAGTCACTCGGAATCGTGACATCAAAGCCCTTGAAAGACTTGCAGGGACTTACCTCTATATGCTTAAAATCCTCGGAAACCTGGCATTTAACGCCTACTTTTTCGAGCCATTTCTGGGTCATGGTAAGGTAAGGTGTTTCTTTTGGATTTGAAAGTTCCAGTTTGATTGGCTTGTCGGTGAGGATTCCGGCCATCATAAGTCCAGAGATGTACTGGCTTGAGATTTCGCCAGGGGTACGGACAGTGCCGCCTTTTTTTATTGAGCCCGTGATTACGAGAGGACAGCCGTTAGCTCCCGGACGAGTGACGAAAGATTTTGCCCCAAGCTGATTGAGGGCATCAACGACATGAAGGACAGGACGCTTACGGATGCTTGCGTCGCCCGTGAAAACCGAAGTTCCCTCAAAGCAGGCCGCAATGGGAGTAAGGAAATACAAAAGCGAGCCGGAATCGCCGACATTCACGACATCATCAGGAAGGTGAAGATTTTTGCCAGCCCCGTAAACAGTCCATTCCGTTCCAGGCTCGTTCTCAGCCAGAAGATTAAGGTCAACCTCAGAACCAATCAGAGGAACGGCCGAGGCAGTGGAAAGACAGTCTGCGCTGGGCAGGGGATTTTTAATATGAGAAGTGCCCTCCGCAATAGTTGCCAGAAGGAGAGCACGGATTGTATGAGATTTCGAACCGGGAACGGTGATGGCTCCCGACAAATTACTTTTTGAAGAAATTATCGTCATGGAAGAATTGTAGCACAACGCCGGGATTTTTGCTATCTTTATAATGGTGACAGAATATGGGATTCGATATAACGACGAACAACACGGAGACCGACCCGAAGATTCTTCTGGGCGAATTTTTCAAGACTTTCGACTCATTCTCAGACGAAGAAAAAGCCCGCTTTAGTGAGGCCTGGGCTTTCCTCTGCAAAAAAACTGAAGGCATTTCCCGAGCCTGCGGCCTACCCTACATTCTCCATCCAATGCGTGTCGCCTCAATTCTTGCCCAAGGCCAGCTGGACATTGACTGCGTAATCTGCGGTCTCCTTCATGCCATTTTTGAAATCGAAGGAGTTAGCGAAGAAGAAGTAAAAGAAAAATTCGGCGAGACTGTTTTTAAAATCGTGCGTGACACTTCCAAAATCACCGGAATGAAAATCAACGCCACAACGATTCAGCAGGCAGACGCTATCCGAAAAATGCTCTTCGCAATGATTGACGATGTGCGGGTCATTCTCGTAAAGCTGGCTGACAGGCTTGACCGCATGAGAAACCTCAAATCAATCGACGAAAAAAAGCAGCGCCTGGTCGCCTCGGAAGTAATCGACATCTGGGCACCGCTTGCCGACCGCCTTGGTATGCAGAGCGTCAAGAGCGAGCTTGAGGATTTGAGCCTCAAATACTCCAACCCCGATGTTTTCCAGCAGATTAAGGCAATAGTCGCCCAGAAAAAGGACGAGAGGGCAGCCTATCTTGAAAAGGCTGTCAACGCAATCTACAAGTCGGCTGAAAAAGTCGGAATCAAAGTGAGCATCTCAAGCCGGGCAAAACATTTTTACTCGATTTACAAAAAGATGCAGAAGAGAAATGTTCCGGCATCCTCACTTTATGACCTTCTCGCCCTGCGGGTAATCTGCCAGACCAACGCCGAATGTTACACCCTGATAGGAATCGTTCACGGCCTCTGGAAGCCGATGGACGGCCGTTTCAAGGACTATATCGCCATGCCAAAGTCCAACGGCTATCAGTCGCTCCATACTACAGTCGTTTGTGAAGGAAAGCCTCTTGAAATCCAGATTCGAACGAGCGAAATGCACAACATGGCCGAGCACGGTGTCGCCTCCCACTGGCTCTACAAAAAGGGCATGAACCACGACAAGGTTGATGTAAACTCGCTGGGAATCTTCAACCAGCTGCAGAACCTCAAAAAAGAAAACCTCAGCGACGAGACTTTCTTTGCGGAGCTTAAAGGCGAGCTTTTAGGGGACGAAATATATGTCTTCACCCCAAAAGGCGATGTAGTCCAGCTGCCCCAGGGAAGCTGCGCCATAGACTTTGCCTACCGGGTCCACTCAGGAGTCGGCGAAAAAATCGTAGGGGCCAAGGCGGACGGAAAAATCATCCCTATTAACGCCCCCCTGCAGAACACCCAGATTATCGAAATCATTACGAACCCCCAGGCTCACCCCACCGAGAACCAGCTCAAGGTGGTCAAAACCAGCAAGGCCCGCCAGCGAATCCACTCATGGCTTCTGGCCAACGACCCGACTTTTGAGGACAAGGCGGCGGCCGAGCAGAGGGCGCGTGATTTAGACGCCCAGAACGAGCGGAGCCGGGCCATTCAGGAAGAAAAACGCAAAAAACGCTCAGCCAAAGGCGAGAACCCAGAAATAGCAGAACGAAACCGCTACACAGGGAAAATCATCGTTGAGGGCACAAAGAATGTAGAGCTGAACCTTGCCGGCTGCTGCAATCCCCAGCCAGGCGACCCCATCGTAGGCTACACCAACAAAAAAGGCCTGAGAATCCACAAAGCCACCTGCCTAACCTTCCAGCGCATCCAGAACATAGAAAAGCGAATGGTCAATGTTGAGTGGGAAAGGAAAAGCTGAAAACTGAAAGATGAAAGTGGAAAGTGGAAAGTTGAACGGGGAGAAAGAAAAAAAACGGCGTGAAGGAGCGAAACGGCTTACGAAAACACTCAGTTTGTGCTG
>CAMOEE010000259.1 GCA_946611835.1 uncultured Treponema sp.
GTCGGGCACGCAATTATCCCCTCCCACCCATTGGTGCCCGACTTGCCTGATGGGCAACTGGGGCTGCCGAGTGGCAGCCCCTTTTCTTTTTTAAAGCGTCCGTCCGCAGGATTTTCTCACACTTTTCCATCGATTCTTTACATTATCTTCTATAAATTGTATTCTATTAAAATGCAAAAATTGAGCAAATTTACAGTCCTAATGATTTCAGGCCTTTTTTTCTTTGCGATAGTTTTTGGCCTATCGCTTGGCCTGGCACTTTCCAATACAAAATACATAATCGACAATGAAAATTTCACAGAGTTTGACACGGCCCTTCCAACCCGCATTCTCGACATCAACGGAGAGCTTATCACGGAACTTGCTAGCGAGGAAAAGCGGGAAATTATCAGCATCAATCGTCTTCCCCAGCACATGATAGACGCCCTCGTATCCCGTGAAGACCGGATTTTCTACACCCACCACGGATTCTCAATAAAGGCACTTTTCAGGGCTGTAATCGGTCAGGCTCTTCATCTTTCACTTGGAGGCGGCTCAACCCTCACGCAGCAGATTGCCGGAACCCTTTACTGCGACCGGCGTGACATGTCCTACATGCGAAAACTCAAGGAACTATGGTGGGCAATCCAGATGGAGCGCCGCTTCTCAAAAAACGAGATTCTTGAGCTTTACCTAAACAAAATCTACTTTGGTGGCGGCACTTACGGAGTCAATGCGGCCAGCAAATACTATTTCGGTCACAGTGCAACAGAAATCACCCCCGCCGAGGCTGCAATTCTTGTAGTACAGCTTTCGAATCCGGCTCATTACAATCCTTTTGAATACCCCAACCGTGCCATGGACAGGCAGAAGTATGTCCTTGCGGCAATGGTCGAAGGCGGTCTTATCACTCAGGAGCAGTCAGACTCATCTTTCGAAGAATACTGGGCTAACTTCGATTACACCAGAACCGGAAACACACAGATTCGCACCCGGGACGACAATGCCCCATGGTTCTCGGAATATGTAAGGCGAGAGCTTGCTGACATGATTTACGGAACAGACGACATCTATTCTTCGGGATTCACCGTAAACACAACGCTCAACCTTAAAAATCAGATAGCGGCCCAGAACACCATGGAGCGCTATATTGCATACGCCAACAGAACCTACCAGCGCTCAAGCTCCGAGAGGCAGAACGAGGCCTTCAAGATTTATACCCCAATTACGGAGCTTCTTACCCTCACCCTTGACCTGAACGAGCTAAAGGTATCGGAACAGAGGAACGAGGCACTGGCGCTCTCGACATACACAAAGACAATCAACCCGATTGTGGATGTAATGTCGCTCGTATGTGGCGTTGACAGCCTCAAAGTGGGAATCGCAAACAAGGCGAACGCCGTTGCAAAGTCAAATGTCGGAAAGAATGTCATCGAAGGCACGATGATTGCGCTGGAAAATTCAACGGGCTACATAACATCCCTGGTCGGAGGAAGCAAATTCGACGGCGAGAACCAGTTTATTCGTGCCGTCCAGGCAAAGCTTCAGCCAGGATCTTCATTCAAACCTTTGTACTACAGCGCCGCAATCGACTCAAGGCAGTTCACGCCAAGCACCATAATCTCAGACACTCCGGTCGTATTCCACACGGCGGACGGAAAGCCCTACATTCCTCAAAACTTCCGTGGCGAATGGAAGGGTGATGTCGAACTATGGTATGCACTGGCCCACTCTATGAATGTTCCGTCACTCAAAATTCTCGACGGAATAGGCTTCGATACGGCAATAAACAGGGCAATAGCACTTCTGGGAATCCCGGATGACGAAGTCCCTTACCGGGGTTTTGTTCCGGGCTACCCGATTGGTCTTGGCGTATGCTCCGTACGACCTATAGAACTTGCCCATGCCTACGCCTGCTTTGCGAACGGTGGAAAAGAAGTAATTCCAATCGCAATCAGGAGTGTCGAGGACAAGAACGGAAACGTCTTCCTCAACCCCGAAAAGGAAGTCAGGCAGAAACAGCAGGCAAAGGGGGCGGACTCACAGATTATCTCTCCTCAGACAGCCTACACAATGACAAAACTTCTCGAAAACACAGTAAAATCCGGAACTCTGGCAGGACCGACAGGAAACGGCTCGAAATTCACGTACAGGGATTCAAAAGGAAAGAAATACACAATCCCTGCCGCAGGAAAGACAGGAACCACACAGAACTGGGCGGACGCTTGGACAGCATGTTTCACACCATATTACACATCAATTTTCTGGTTCGGATTTGACAAACCTGGGCAGTCGCTGGGACTTCAGCTCACAGGCTCTACCCTCGCAGGCTATGCTATGGCAAGCTTCATGCAAAAAGCCCACGAGGGACTTCCGTTAAAAGATTTCCCAAAACCATCGACAGGAACTGTAGATGTACAAGTCTGTTCAGTAAGCGGCGGCCTCCCGACCGAAGAATGTGGCAGTCACACGATAACGCTCACCTTCCTCGAAGGAACTCAGCCGACAGAGCTTTGCTCATTCCACTCTGGGAACTCAGCAGGCCGTCTTCTGGGAATATACAGGCTTGAGCAGGAGCTCTACAAGTCCGGATTCGCAAGCGAACTGATTATCAAGGACAACAATCCTCTCAGCTTTGATCTGGACGGACGAGCCAGCATGGACACGACAATGGGCTCATCATACGACTTCCTGCAAGAAGACGAATTCGGAAACGCACCGGACTACAACTATCTCTTGGATTAGCCCCCCCTCAGAGCGGGAACATAAAGTCTTTCATCCCGCTCAAAAACTCTCTCTAACACTTTTCAAAAAAATAATAAGGCGCGGCATCAAGGTACCCCCGGCTTTCCGCCCTTCCGCTCCCCGCTCCATTCCTCCGCTCGCGCAAGGCTCGCTCCGGAACGCCCTTCCGGGCGGGGCTCCAATCCGGCGCGGGCATGGTCGGTCCGTATGAGGGGCAGATAGCCCCCGGAAGAAAGGAATCAGCGACGGCCTCATCATAAAAGAAAAGCTGCGTCACAATGGCGGGGCAGAGTCAACAAAAAGAAAGGAAATGAAGACAATGCAGGGCGGAAGAGAAGAGCTAAAGAAGCACATGAAAACAAAATGCCCTGACTGAAGGGTAAAATACGGTCCGAAAAAAGCCCCAGGAAGCAGGCCGCAGAGGGGCCTGCGGGGCAAAAAAAAATCCCCTCCGACAGGGGGAAGGGACTTCAGGGAAGAAAAAAAAGAGCCGGCGGCGCCCGCGGTCGGAGCACAGCCCCGGCC
>CAMOEE010000260.1 GCA_946611835.1 uncultured Treponema sp.
GCGAAGCCCATGAAACAGTCGGCGAAGTTGTGAATCTTGAGCTTCTTGAAATATTTGAGGATGAAGCCGAAGCCGAACAAAGGAATCGCCGCCGCCTCTATGCTGAAAGAAAAGCCGAAGAGAGAGACAATCCAGGCCGTGACCGTCGTTCCGATATTGGCTCCAAAAATGATTCCGATTGCCTGCGTAAGGTTTATGATTTCCGCATTTACGAAACTTACGACCATGACAGTCGTAGCTCCAGAAGACTGAATGATTGCGGTAACGGCCATACCTGTCAGCACCGCCGTGAACCTGTTCCCGGAGATTTTTCCCAGCAAAGAGTGCAGGCTGTTTCCGGCTCCCTTCTGAATACCGTTGGAAAGCATCTCCATACCAAAAAGAAGAAGGCAGAGAGAGCCGACAAATCCTGAAATTTGACTGATTGCTGTTATCATGGATTGTACTATAACCGCAGTCAAAAAAAATTGATAGTCATTTCATGTTAATTGTTTGTAAATTTTGAATTTATGTCAGGAGCGGCTTAAATATGTTCAAAAATCTTCACTTGCGCTATAATAATTTTATGGCAAACGGAATCGAAGACCTGCATGAAAAAAACAAAGACTCAAAGCCCCTTTCTCCTCGCTACGATGAATGGCGGGTCTTGCAGGGCCGTGAGGATGCCCAGATGCTCCAGGAAAAATCCACAAGCTGGAAGAGCAAAAAAGACTGGAGCGAAAAATACGACAGGGCCTGGGATGACTAAAAGTTGCAAGAGCAAAAGCCGCACATACTCCGTCTCACTCATACTCGACCCTTCATCCGCAGAAAAAATTCTTTCAGCGCAAAAAGAACTTGCCCTCATCACCCAAAACGACAATCTTGCTAAAAATCCGCCCCCGCCCCACATCACGCTGGGCTTTTTCCATGCGAATGACGAAGATTTTCCAAAATTAAAAGAGCTTTTTGAAGATTTTTCAAAGTCGTCTGGCCCATCTTTTGACCTTGATTTCGGGCAGCCTGATTCCTTTTTGAACAAAGTGATTTTTCTTCCTGTCAAAGAAGATTCCAAGTCGTTCGCTCGTCTAAAAGACCTAAACGCCATCCTTCACGAAAAGTTCACAGTCTTCGAACCCGGCGGCAACAGAAACTACACACCAGAACGATTCTTTCCCCACACCGCACTGGCAGTCAAACTCACAAAGAATCAGTTTGAAAAAGGAATGAATTGGGCGTTCCCCGCCCTTTCAGATCGGGTCGGCGAGCACTTTCGTTGCCGTGCTCGTTTGCTATCCGCAGTTCCGCTAACGCTCTATTCCGCCGCTTCCTTCGGTCGCTCTGGAACGGCTAACGCCGCTGCTACTATCCCTAACGCTGACACATCAAAAGCAGGAACCGTCAAAAAATTATCTGCCGAATCAGAAGCGACTTGCCCGGATTTACCTGCAAGTGCAAAAATCATCGCTGTCTCTTTGGCTACGACACACCCATACAAGGAACTTTCCCGCATTTCTCTTTCCACTGACACGCTATCGCTGGAACAGCGTCACAAAAATATGTCCGCAATCAGAAGCACAGGCGGGAAACTCGAAGTCGCCCTGCGCTCCCAGCTTTTCAAGTTCGGCTTCCGCTTCCGAAAAAACGACAAACGCCTCACTGGAAGCCCAGACATAGTTTTTCCGCATTACCAGGCCGTGATTTTCATAAACGGCTGTTTCTGGCACGCCCACGGCTGGTCGCCGGCAAACAAAAAAGGCAAAAAATCCCAAAAAACAGAGATGATAAAATCCAGTCTCCTCGAAGAAAATATCCTCTACTCGCTAAAATGCGAAAAGTTCCGAATGCCCACGACCAACCCCGATTTCTGGCTCCAGAAATTCACCCGCAACCGGGAGCGAGACATCCGCGACATAGAGAAGCTGCTGGAAGAAGGCTGGCGGGTCGGAGTGGTCTGGGAATGCTCCATCACAGGCCGGCTCCGGAAGCAAAAAATCCTCTCCACCGCAGAAAAAATCTCCCTCTGGCTTGAAGAAGGCCAAAGCGAGATTTTCAGGGAGTTTTAGGGAGACCAAAAAAAACTTTTCAGGATATTTTTGAATCATAATTCCCTAGTTTTTTTCAATCTTCTTAATATCTTCCAGGAACAAATCAAAATCACTTTTCAGATTTGCAAGCTCTTTCTGCCTAAAAAGTTCATATTCTTTTTCGGCTTTCTTCATAGCCTGCTCGTGGCTTATAGCTCCTTTCCCTTCAAGAATTTTTCGCTGATGTGCTACAATCTGATTATCAAGAGCATTTATCCAGTCCTGCATTTTCATTGGCTTTTCTTCCAATGCCTGAAATTCTGCAAAATCCAAGAATTCAGAAACAAGAAGATTAAGCCTTTTCAATTCAATCTCAGAGAGATAGTTTTTTGCAATCTTTACATCATCTTTTGTAACATAATCGCCTTTAAAATTTGTCATACCTACAAAAGGTTTTTCACTGTCAACACGTTCATAAATCAATTCGGCAGCTGTGTGTTCATGCACTGCATAATGAAGTTTATTCTGAACAGTCGCAAAAAAGTTTAGGGTCATCTTAGAGCGCGGATCATAATCTGTTGCTGTTGCATAGATATCAGTAACCTGCTGATAGAAATTGCGTTCGCTGGAACGAATATCGCGGATTCTCTGTAAGAGTTCCTTAAAATATCGGTTTCGCCCCTGCTTCAGTCGCTCATCATCCATTGTAAAACCTTTTTGGATATATTCATGCAGTCTTTGTGTTGCCCATCTACGGAAACGAACCGCGACATCAGACTGAACGCGATACCCGATTGAAATGATGATATCGAGGTTGTAATGCTCTATTTCCCTTTTTACCTGACGACTACCTTCCTGTTGAACTATAAAGAATTTCTTTATAGTTGCCTCTCGCGGAAGTTCCCCATCTTTATAAATATTTTCAATATGCTGCCCAATATTCTGGCGAGTTGTATTGTAGATTTCAGCTAACTGGACTGCTGTCACCCATACATCTTCATCTGCGAAACGAACCGAGACATTTGTTTTTCCGTTTTCGTCGGTGTATAAGAGGATTTCGTTGTTCAATTGATTTTCTGGCATGTACTTACACTCCTAATTTTTGAAAATCCTGATACAAAAATATCAAGATATTTCTCATAATAACTGCATCTTTTGCTGGCAGCTTACTTTCTCGCAGATAATCAGTTATTTCTGATTCAATAAAGTGCATAGC
>CAMOEE010000261.1 GCA_946611835.1 uncultured Treponema sp.
GTACCCAGGAAGTTACCAATGCCGCTCAGGAAATGACCGAGGGAAATAAATTGATTTTACAGAATATGCACAATTTGCAGGATTCCAGCGATGCAATGAAAAATAGCATGGACGAAATGGCAATTGGTGCAAGAAAAATCAATGAGACCGGCTCCGAACTTTCTGGCAGTTCAATCAAGATGAAGGATTCAATTTCGGAAATCGATGCACAGATGGCTCAGTTCAAAGTCTGATAAGAAAAAAAACAAGAACTGAATGTTTTAGAGGTTTCATATTCTTTATAAACTCCGTATTTTGAAGAGATTTTCAATTTACGGAGTTTTTTCTTAAAAAACTTATTTTTCTATTGACTAAAAATTTATTTTGGTATAATATCTCATTCATTCAGCAATGAACACATGGGCTATTAGCTCAGTAGGTAGAGCACCGCCCTTTTAAGGCGGCTGTCGATGGTTCGAATCCATCATAGCTCATTAAAGTTTCTTTGTTGGAGTTGGGCTATTAGCTCAGTAGGTAGAGCACCGCCCTTTTAAGGCGGCTGTCGATGGTTCGAATCCATCATAGCTCACATTCGGGAACATCTTAGTGATGTTCCTTTTTTTTTTGTTTTTTTCCAAAAATGGTGTACAATATAGCTGAGGTGTTCTACATATGATTTTAACAGTAAAAAATCGCAGTGCCTTGCTGGAAAAAAGTTTTCGCCTGGTAGAAACTGATACGACAAAGGATTTTTTCACTTACTTCGACTACTTGTGCGAAAACATTCTTGATTTTGTACATCCTGACGAAAAAGAACGCTTCATTGACCTTGTTACTGGAAAAAACGACAAGTCAGACAACCGCAGCGATATTTTTCACCTGCTGAGAAACAACGGAGAGTACCGCTACAATTTTGTCAGCGTGCGTAATGTCCGCGAGCCTTATTTGGCCCGTATACGGCTTTTTGATATTTACGATGCCATTGACTTTGCGAGAATTTCGGTCGATGAGAATAATAAAATCCATACAAGCCTGGGACTTACAAATGATTATCTCTTTACCTATCAAAAATCCCAGGATTTGTTCACTCTGGCCTATTATAGCCAGGGACGGGAAATTGTCCTTTATAAAATGCGTCTGGAAGACTGGAAAAATCTTCTCATCGAAAAAAAACTTGTTTCCAAAAACAGCATAAATAATCTGAATGTTTTCTGCAGCGACATTGCGGAAAATCCAAATTCAGTTATGACTCGACTCGAAGGTTCCTTCCGTACATCCGGCTCTATCGAAGAAAAACTGCGCCTCATAGGCACAAGGTACGATGGCCTTGATGATGTTTACATGGTCGGACGAGTTTTGTCAGATGAAGACATGCTTGAAGTTCAGCACTCTCATACTGTCATAGAAGAATTGCAGATTGATTCTCTTTCTCAGGTTTACAACAAGAAAACAATTACTTCTTTTGCCGAGCAAAGAATAAAGGCTGCCCTGCCGGATCCTTTTGCCCTGGTAATACTTGATTTGGACCATTTTAAGCCGGTTAATGACCAGTACGGACATCTTGCCGGGGATAAGGTTATAAGCCGGACGGCAAAAAAAATTAAGGAAATCATCGGAGAAGATGGCCTTGTCGGACGCTTCGGCGGCGATGAATTCATGCTGATTCTTGATAACATCGTCAACATAAATATTTTACGGGGCATACTCAGGGCACTGCTTGTTCAAATCAAAAAAGAGTTTGAGGGAAATTTTGAGGGGATAACTTTAAGCTGTTCCGTGGGAGCGGCTGTATACCCTAATAACGGCCTGACCTATGATGAGCTTTTTAAAAAGGCTGATTTCTGCCTTTACAGGGCTAAAGACAAGGGGCGTGACCGATATGTTTTCTTCCGCGATGACATGCACGCTCAGGCTTATGCGGAAAGACTAAAAGAAATAGGTGACGGAAAAGGGAGTGAAGGCCGCGAAATCGTAGAGTTAAAATATATGGCCGACTACCTGCATGGACTGCAAAAAAAGCCTTACGAGGCCCTTATGGCTCTGCTCCGGCACATGATTGGCATATACTCAGTTGACGGCATAAGCGTTTATGCCGGCCCGGAAATGAAAAGCATTGCTCATGTAGGGAATGAGCCGCCTGTTTTGTGCTCTGCTGAATATGCCTTTAGCAATGACTTTAAGCAATTCCTTGATGCTGATGGAGTTGCTCTCTTGAATTTTACTTCAGAGATTCCTGAGGGAAACTCATTTGGAAAAATTATGAATGACGCTGATGTTTGCTCCACGATTCATTGTGTCATTGGCTCCAGGGATAATTTCTGGGGGCTGCTTGCCCTTAATAAACTTAGAATTCCCGCCCGCTTTGCAGACTACGAGGTTAACTGTGGAAGAATCCTCGCCGCAGGCCTTGCCCTGATTGATATGAAAAGCCTGGGCTGATAACTTGTAAATCGTCTCATTTTATTCTATACTTTTTCTCAAAATTTTCATTCGGGTAAGAATTATGGCGATTAACTTACAGAAAATGCGCAACATCGGAATCATGGCGCATATTGACGCAGGAAAAACAACAACAACTGAGCGAATTCTCTATTATACAGGCAAGATCCACCGTATCGGCGAAATCGATGACGGGGCTGCAACAATGGACTTCATGAAGCAGGAGCAGGAGAGGGGAATCACCATCGCCTCTGCCGCAATCACCACGGACTGGAAGGGCTACACAATCAATATCATCGACACTCCGGGCCATGTTGACTTCACTGCCGAGGTTGAGCGCTCTTTGCGTGTCCTTGACGGTGCAGTTGCCGTTCTCTGTGCGGTTGACGGTGTTCAGCCGCAGACCGAGACAGTCTGGAAGCAGGCAGACGAATTTTCTGTTCCCCGTCTTTGCTTCGTAAACAAGATGGACCGGATCGGCGCAGACTTCTTCTATTCAATCAACGATGTGCACGAAAAATTCGGAGTTACCACTGTCGCCTTGCAGGTCCCCATGGGCCAGGGCGAGGACTTTGAGGGCGTAATCGACCTTCTTACAATGAAAGAAATCCGCTGGAACGAAGAAGATGAAGGCGAAACTTTCACTGAATCAGACATTTCCGACAAATACAAAGATTTGGCAAATGAATGGCGGGAAAAGCTCATCGACACAGTTGCCTCAAACGACGACGAACTTGGAATGATTTATCTTGAGGGCGGCGAAATCACGAACGAGCAGCTTAAAAAAG
>CAMOEE010000262.1 GCA_946611835.1 uncultured Treponema sp.
CATAATCGTAGTCCTGGTTCCGGCCCTGCATCTCAAGCTCGGCCTTCTCGCCGTCGTCGAAGGTGACATTGACATCAAAACTCATCTGCTTCTCGTCAAGAATTTCCACAGGCTCTTCGTTGGGCAAAAGCTCCATATCGGCAACTTCCCGGCCCAAAATCGATGAAATCAGGTCTTTTAGCGCAAAATTCGATTTCTCGGTTCCCTGGGTGAATATCGCCTTGAAAATTGGGTCGCACCGAGGGTTCAGGATTGCCGTGGGCGACGGCCGGAGACTTTTCGTGAGCTGGCTTGTTTTTTCCATTTCTGCCTCTTTTCAAATATAATTTCTAGAAAATCCTTCAACTTTCTATACATATATATTTGAAAAATTTCTCGGTTTTCGGCAGTAACCACGGAAAATTTTTCATTTTTTTTATGCCAAATTCGATTTTTCGCTTCCCCGGGTGAATATTGCCGTGAAAATCAATTTACGATATTTTTCTGCCCGCTTTATTTAAGCCTTATCAACACGTAACTTTACTCTCCTTTCAATGTTATTATTTATAGAATCAGTCGGGGTATCTTTTATATCTTGTAGAACTAATCTTAATGTCCTACAATGAAAGAAACTCTGATTTTTTAGTCAAAAAGGAGATTTAAATGAAAAAAAATGTTGTTTTTGTCGCACTTGCAGCATCTGCTTCTATTTTGCTTGCAAGTTGTGGTTCTACAAAAATAGCTATTCAAGAACATTCACCTGTCGCGGTTTTCTCAATTGTTGGAAATTCTCAGGTTCCTTGGGTTGCTGATGATCCAAATAATCCCGATGAAGCCGATGCAGACGGAGTTTTGAGCAGCGTTGTTAATAAATTGATTGACGGCCAAAATCCTGAAATTGTAACTGCTCTTGACAGACTGGACTATGCAGATGATTCTATCCATCAAATTTTGCCAGAAATTACGGGTTGCGAAGTTCTTGAGAAGAATGTTGTACTCTCGTCTGAGGGCTATGACGAATTAAAGCCAAGCTATTTCAATCTTTTGGCTTCAACCAAAACGGCGACTGGTTACAAGGATTTGACCACGCTTGGTTCAAAAAATGCTCGAATTGCAATGAGCAAAATTGGTGCAAAATCAGCGATTGTCCTCAATTTCACTTTCCAAAAAAAATTGCTTAAAGGCAATAAATGGAATGGAGAATTGTGTGGTCTCGTAACAATGAAGGCAAAACTGCTCAATGAACGGGGAAAAGAGCTTTTGAACAAAACTTATGTAGCACAGACAACTGAAAGAACAAAAATTTCAAGTCACAAATATGATAAAGATTCTTTTGTAAATACATTGAAAGAAGGCATTGATAGCGCAATCCGTATGTTCGCGCTCGAATTTGTTGATAATTCAACCGTAACAGAAGAGGTTAGCGAGGCAAAAGGTCAGGCTATAGCTCTTCCTGCACGGTCAGAATCAGGTGCTGAAGAATCAGCTCCTGCCACAGAATCTCCTGCTGAACCGGCAAAAGCTGAGTAAATCCAGATATCAGAACCGGCTACTTAAAATTACAGCCGGTTCCGATTTGAGAAGTGAAAAAACTACTTAAACAATATCCGGGTAAGGTGCTTATTCAAAGTTGTCCAGCTGACGCCAAGTTCATCCGCCAGAGATTGCTTGGTTCTACCAAGAATAAGTTCCTTACGGATATACTCATCATAGTCAGAAAGTTTATAATAATCCGATTTTCTACCCATTTTTCTTCCAATCTGTTTTCCCTCAAGTCTGGCACGCTCCAAGCCAAGTTTTGTTCTTTCTGAGATTAGTTGTCGCTCGATTTCCGCAGAGAGACCAAAAGCAAAGGCCAGAACCTTTGACTGAATGTCATCACCAAGCCTGTAACCGTCTTTTATCGTCCAGACTTTGATATTTCTTTCCAAAAAGAACTGCAGTACATTCATAATCATGATAAGCGAGCGGCCGAATCGTGATATTTCTGTACAGATTATCATGTCACCTTCTTTGCCATTGTTCATGATTTCCTTACCAAGCTTTCTATATTCTGGTTTTTTAGTACCACTGATTTTTTCTTCAATCCATCTGTCAACATGAATACCGTTTATTTTGGCAAATTTTTCAATTTCAAGCTGTTGATTTTCAAGATTCTGATGATTAGTTGAAACCCTGATGTACCCATAAACCATAAAAATACCTCCTGCGAATTGACGCGGGAGGTATCGTAGCATAACTGTAAATATTTTAGCAATAAAACTTGAGTTCTCCGAAAGTTTCTTTCCATAAAGAAAAAATTTCAATATATTGAGTTTCGATAAGTCTTACTATGTTATTAAGGACTTTAAATGGTATTTTTGAGTTATTATTTGCGATTGAGCATTTTCCTGAACTTGAAATCCAAATTTTTGTTGAATTTCCATAAGGCGTGCCTTGTGAGACATGCACATGGACAGGTTCAAGAGGCTCACCTTCATTTAGCCAAAAATAAATTCTGTAAGAACCAAATTTAAAGACCTGAGGCATTTTCGAATCCTCCTGTCTGAGAGAATTCTAAAATAAGGTGAGCCATCGATTCAACAAGATTCTTAAAATATTTTTTTTCTTCTTCTGAATATCCTGTAAATGTCTCCCATTTATAATCGGGAAGCCAGCATGTTGCGGTTTTAAATCCGATATTTGGATCAGGAGTTTCGATTTGTACTTTTACTTTGCCTTCAGAATTCATTTCAGAATGTACGATTTCGGTCCCATCATTTAAGGTCATAAGTGGATATAACATACATTAACTCCTTTTGATTATAATATATCATAGTTTATCGCCATTGTCATAAAAAAAGCCCCTCTGTGAAGTGAAGTTCATCACAGAAGGGCTAATTTAACTTAGCTTATGCCGGGGAATAACCGACATGTTTTAGCTATTACAGCTTAACTCGCATAACAACCGGAACGAGGATACCATAGTCTGGACCTTCGTCTTTATGATTGTCTGAATCAAGTGCAAGGTGAGAGAAACCAACATGTGCTCGCATCGGCATCTCTCACCTTATGCTCGATTCAGACACACACAAGGATGCAGGTCCAGAATATGGAATCATGATTCCAGCAGTTATTCGTATAAAACTGTAATAATTACACAAAGCAAATGTCAGCCTAACCGGCTGGTATAATCACAAACCACCCGTCAAACGGGTGGTTTGAACACAGCCTATAAGGCTCGGTT
>CAMOEE010000263.1 GCA_946611835.1 uncultured Treponema sp.
GGGCTATTTTCATGTGATCAATGTTGTTGCTTCTGTTTCCGCCATAAGCAGTGTTGCATTCTACAATGGTCGCATTCAATTCATCCTTTACAAGATTTTTGATGAGGGCAGGACGGAGGTAATTTGAATTTTCGCTTTCGCCAGTGCTCACCTTTACACCTGTTTTGCCGCTGGTCTTGTAGCCGGTTGCCTGATAAACTTTTACCAGTGCTTGTGGCGTGATGTCCCGGATAAAATAAACGACCGGCACAGACTTGTCGTTTGCCACTTCATGCGTCTTGTAGGTCGCCGCTTTTGGATTGTCCTTTGCAAAAAGGCTGAATGTCAAAAGTGCCGAAATTGTCAAAAAAATTATTTTTTTCACCGGTTTTCCTCCTTGTGATTTACCAGTTTTCGTAGCGTCGCCCAGTGTCGAGCGAGCTTAATTTTTTCATTTCGTTTTCAGTCAGTTCAAAATCCCAGACATCAAAGTTTTCTGCAATGTGAGCAGGCTTTGAGCTTCCGGGAATTGCGATGTAGCCCGCCTGCAAGTGCCAGCGGACAATGATTTGTGCTGCAGTCTTACCGTGGGCACGGGCGATTTCCAGCACAGTCGGGTTTTCCAGATGCTCTTTTGTGTGGCCGCGACCTCCGAATGGATAATAACTTTCTATATATATGCCTTTTTTTGCAACCCAGTCACGCAGAGTATTATTCTGATATTTTAAGTGGTTTTCGTTTTGGATGACTGCCGGCGGAATTTCAAAGTCATTTATGAAGTGCGAAACAGTTTTTCCGGTGTAAAAGTTAGAGATTCCAATGGAACGGATTTTCCCGGCCTTTACAGCCTTGCACATCGCACGATAAACTGCATCGTCGCCAGAAGCTGAGCCGTGCTGGTGCAGAAGACAGAGGTCGATGTATGAAAGACCGAGTTTTTGCAGAGAATCGTCGATGTCGTCTTCAGGCGTGCTGGTCCACGGAACAAGTTTTGTGGTAACAAAGATTTCTTCCCTTTTGCAGATTCCCTCTTTTATTGCACGGGCGACAGCCTTTCCAACCTCACTTTCGTTTCCATAATAACGGGCAGAGTCAATGAGCCGGTAGCCAGATTTAAGGGCTTCATAAACGGCATTCTCGCAAGTTTCGTCAGTGAGCGTCCAGGTACCAAGCCCAAGGACAGGCATCTCAAATCCAGAGTTTAGTTTTATACTTCGATTTTCCTCTGCCATAACAAAAGCCGCCATAAGCAAGGCCTCCATAATCAGAAATATTTTTTTCAAAAGCTTTTTCCCCTTTGGTATTCGGGCGTTCCCACCACTTCGTGGTGGTCGGGCTTTGCGCAGTTCCGCTGTCGCTTCATTCCTACATTCGGTCGCTTCGCTCCCTCATTTCGGAACGGCTCCGCCTGCCTGTCGGCAGTCAGGCCGCTGCTACAATCCCTAACGCAATTAGCAACACTCTGTCACTTAAATAAAGTGTATGCTATAAACGGTAACTTGTCAACACTAGCATCAAAAACTGTAATTACAAAACACAAGCGTGAATTAAAAAAGTTGTTTGAGAAACGAATGCTGAAACATAAAGATTACTTTTCAGGCAATGACATAATAAAATCCAATTATGACTTTGCCATTAAGGTTTTTTATGCAATGTAGTTTTGATTGACAACATCAACTTTCTGAATTATATTTAAATCAGATTGGAGAACATGTTATTTTGTGTTTCTTACGAGAGCGGCGTTGCGACGGCGCTCTTTTTTCTTTTAAAGAATACAAAAAAATTACTGTCGTAATAATGTAACGGATTAAAGTAACCTTCCCCTCATTTGCATAAATCACCGAAAATTATTAGAATATACTTATAATTCAAAGAGAGAGAATATCACAATGACACATACAAATATCGCCCGTAGAAGCGACTTCTTTACTTCTTTACTTCTTTACTTCTTTACTTCTTTACTTCTTTACAGGTATAACTGTCTCTAAAAAATTTTACCCTGGGGAAACTATGCCCGAAAAATGCCGTTTGTGGCATTTTTCGGGCTTTATGTTTTTAAATATCAATAAAAAGGAGTTTTTCGTATGAAAAAGTATGGAAAAATCGCCGCACTTATTGCTGGTGTGGTACTGGTGGTCGGCTTTGCTTCGTGCAGCAGCGATGTCGAGTACAAGGACAGAATCGTGGAGAAAACGGTTGAAAAATTAGTCTCAGCCGACACGACGACAGAAGATGCTGTTGCAGTCTATCACTATAAGGCTAATGTTAAAGGTTTAAGCTACACATTGTACCCATATGCTTCAGACGGTGTAAATTTTGTGGTTGCGGATGCTTACAAAGAGCAGTATGGGGAAACATACCAATATACGAATTACAGTGAAAAGGAAATTGATGTGAAAAATGTTCCTGCCGGAACGAAACTTTCTGCCATATCAAAAAATCTTACAGGTTTTCATGCAATTGGCGTGACAACTTCAAAACTTGCAGACGGAACTGTAGTTGCAAATGTGTACTACGACAGAAACTATGTGACTATTACAGCGGATGCCGATGGCAAGACTTATACAGCCAGCGGACTTTTTGGGCAAAATATAGCACTTCAGGCGGAAATTCAAAAAGAACTTACAAGCGGAAAGTTCATCGCTTCTACCACCATTCCAGCGTATTATCCTGCAGAGAATGCAAGCTATACTGTAACACTAGAAACAGCGAATGTTGCCGAATCTGACGGCTTTATAAAAGTTCCAAATGGCTCTTTCAAGCGTGCTGCCAATGCAAGTGCCACGGCATATACAATCACCCTTAGCAAAGACCTGTATGTCTGCGACCACGAGGTGACACAGGGAGAATGGGAAGAGTACATGACCTACTACGGCGAGGTGACATCGAATGACAGTTACCGCCCGGCAGAAAGCTACGGAAAGGGCGAGAACTATCCTGTTTACAAAGTGAACTGGTACGAGGCAGTAATCTACTGCAACCTCTTAAGCATGAAGAAAGGACTTACCCCTGCATATTACATCACGATTGGAGAGGGCGAAGGTAGCAAAAAGACGAATCCCGAGGACTGGCTCAACACAGAAACTTTTGCATCAGACATCAAAAAGACTGATGACGGCAAATTCTATTATGACGGAACTTCATCAATCTCAGAGCTTGACTACAAAGGCGAAAGTGATACAGACGGCGGAATCCAGCTCGACAAAAA
>CAMOEE010000264.1 GCA_946611835.1 uncultured Treponema sp.
CTCGTCAATCAGGGCGAAATACCTTGGCCTTTTGTAGGTCGAGAGCATCTTGTGGTTCGTGCAAAAGTCAAAAAGTTCCCGGATTGTGAGGGATTCGTCTTCTGGCACTATGTAGGCTACGACGGCCTGGCCACGCACTTTGTCGGGAACGCTGGTTACGATTGAGTCCTTGACTTTGGGGTGCTCATTTATAGCTTCTTCAATTTGCGTGGGGTAGATGTTCTCCGCACTGGTTATAATCATGTCGTCTTTGCGTCCACGGACAGTGACAATCAAATCTTCGTTCCAGACTCCCGTGTCGCCGGTGTACATCCAGCCCTTGTAGAATTTTTCGGCAGTCATTTTTGGGTCGTTGATGTAGGCGTAGGTCGTCTTTTCCGGGGAGCGGATTATGATTTCCCCCTCGCTCTCGCTGTCGGTGGCAACTGTTTCCTCTGGCTCGGCCTTTTTGCCTTCATAGATTTTTACGACTCTGACTTCATCGTCTGTGCAGCTGCCTCCGACGGAACCGGCTCCGTCAGGGAGATTGTAAGGACGGAGAAATGAATTCCAGAAAGTCTCGGTGGTGCCGTATCCGTTGAAGATGTTGGGCGTGAGGACTTGCATGTAGTGAATGCAGTCTGCCTTTGAGAGAGGGGCCCCCATCGTTACGAGGCCTTTGAGGCTGGAAAGATTTTTGGGCGACTTGACCTGTGAGCGGGCAAGCATGGCCAGATTCGAGGGGCTTCCCATCATGTAGGTAATCTTGTGCTTTTCAACCCAGTCCAGGGCATTTGTCGGCTGGAATTTTCGCATGATGACGGCACAGGCTCCCGCATAAAAAGTGGGGCAGACTCCCCCTGAGTGACAGCCGCCCCGGTGAAACCATGGAGTCATGTTGAGGGTGACATCATTCTGGTTCATGGGATAATGCATGATTACATCGTGGGCTGAAAGGACTTCGTTAATGTCGTTTAGGGGAACTGATTTTGGCAGTGCCGTCGTTCCGCTGGTGCAAAGGCGGAGAACCTCGTCGTAAATGTGGGGGCGGAAACTGATTTCCGGATTTTCCGGGCTTGAGCTTTCAGTGAATTCTTCGTAGGAAATATGGGAAGAAGGAAGGACTGCCTTTTCGATATTGTCAGCGAGGATGAATTTTTGCGGAACGAAGCCTTTTATGTGGCAGATTTTTTCTGCTTCCTGCATGACGGAAGCTATGTTTGCCGAATAAATGACGACTTTAGGCTTATTGTGCTGAATTAAAAGCGCGAATTCTCCCGCTGCAAGATTGAAATTTGCCGAAAGAAGGATTGCTCCGACTTTTCTTGGTCCTATGTAAGAAAAAGCGAATTCAGGGCAGTTTCGGAGGGCATTCATTACGACATCGTTTTTGCCGACCCCTGCCGATTTTAACGCATTTGCCAGCCTGTTTGCCTCTTCGTTCAGGGCTTTGTATGACCAGACCCGGCCTGTTTCCGGATCGATGAGGGCGTTTCGTCTGGGGAATCGGGCGACATTCCGCATGAAGCCGTTAAGCCAGGTGTATTCATGCTCGAATGTATCGATAAACATCGTGTCGTCGTAAGTGCGCATAAAGGCTATTTTATAGGAAACCTCTAAAAATTGCAATTTTTTAGAGATAGCCTATATTATATTCGGGGCAGATTCAACTTTGACTTCTTTGAAGTAGAGGTATTTGAATGGGTGAATATCCAGTGCGTTCACGAACCAGCCGCCTACCTGCTGCAGATTTACGGCATGAAGGCTGATTGAGTGCGTAATCGGAAGAACCTCGCCGTCATCCAGAAGAAGCTGCTCGGCCTGGGCAAGGAGCCTGTAATGCTCGCTGTTGTCGCTGGTCTCGTTGGCCTTTTTAATCAGCTCCTCGAATTTCTCGTTCTGCCATTTTGAAGGATTGAGGGTTGAGCCAGCCCTGAAAAGCTCCAGAAAGGCGATGGGGTCGGCAAAATCACCAATCCATGAATAAGAGAAAATGTCAGCATTCCAGCCTGGGATTGAGTCGATGTAGCGGTCTTCCGGCGTTGTCTGGATTTTAAGCTCCACGCCAAGGGCTTCCCAGGCGCTTTTGAGGATTTCAGCCTGTGACTTCTGCCTCTCTGACATGGATGAGATTCCAAAGGTAATCGTAAGTTTTTCTGTTTCTGGGATTCCAAGTTTCTTTCGGGCATCGGCCATCATCTCTTTTGCGTCTTCGATTGAAGTCTCATTGATTCCCTCAACCCCGTGATAGCCGGCAAGAGGATAAATCAGTGTCGTTGCCTTTACGAGGGCGTTTTTACGCAAAGTTTCCCAGGGAAGGGCCGTCAGCAGGGCGTTTCGGAAATCAGCGTCGTTCCAGGGCTTGTTCTTGCATGAGAAGAAAAGGAATTCCGTGCCGAAAATGGCGGAAATTCGGATTGCGGACTTATTGAGCATGGCATTCGTGTCTACCATTCCCGAAACCCAGTCAGCTGAGCCGTCGTTGAAGCTCCATGCGTTGTCCCTGATTTCGTTGGACTGCTTTATCGTGATTTCAGGAATATGAACATTCTTCGCATCCCAGTATTTTTCGTTTTTGACAAGATGAAGGGATTTTTCGCTTCTTTCCTTGATTGTAAAAGCCCCGGAAAAGGCATTCGTGTCAACAGAGCCGTCCTCATTGAGCTTGCAGACTGAAAATGAGTGGTGGCACAAGAGTTTTGCAAGGTGAGCCGTCGGCTGTGTCAGAGTGACCACAAGAGTCAAATCATTTCTTGCGGTGATTCCCACATCATTTTCGCTTCCCATGCCCCTGCGATAGTCGGCAGCCCCTTTTATGCAGTCGAGCATTGAGGCGTAGGGTGCGTCAGGAGTTTTTAAAAGCGAAAGCCATGAAGAGCGAACGGTGTAGGCCGTAATTTTTTCGCCGTCAGAGAAAGTAAGCTTGTCCCGGATTGTGAAAGTCCATCGTTTTTTGTCCCGGGAGATTTTGTAGCTTTCGGCAATGGCCGGGAGCGGGTCAAGGTTCTTTGGGTTGTAAGAAAAAAGCCCCTCGTAGAGGGAATCGAGAATCTGAGCCTCGCTTGAATAAGTCGCCGTGTGCACATTAAGATTCCAGGGCTGTTCCGCCGTGACAATCGTGAAATTTCTTTGCAGGGCTTCGTTCACCGGGGAATTTTTCTCGCCCTCATTCTCAAGGTCAATTATAGAGTCAA
>CAMOEE010000265.1 GCA_946611835.1 uncultured Treponema sp.
CTTGAACATTACTTCGCCGATTCGGCGGTCGATGTAGTCCGGGAAGATGAAGTCTCGGTAGTCGTTGGCATTGAAGTTGTCAAGGACATGGACTTTGTCGCCCTTGCCCCATACTTCCTTCATTTTGCCTGCTTTGAGCTGAATGCGGTTCTCGATGAAGTTGCCGCTTACGCTTGCCTCGTCGATGATGTCTTCCTGATAGTTCTTGAAAGTGTCCTCGTCAAGTTTGAGCTTGATGTTTGCGTTCGTGTAGTCGCCGTCGTAGTTGAGTTCGATGTTTGAGTATACGCTTCCTTCGACCTCAGACTTGCTGATATCGTAGAATTTTTTGTAGCCCTGCGAGTCGTACTTGAGGGAAGAGTCTTTTTTAAGGTCTTCTTCTGACGGAGTAGTTCCAATCCAGCCTCGGACTTCAGTTCCTACTTCGCCTGAGATTGTTACTGCTGGCGCTGATTCTTCGTAAGAGTCGTCGCTGCCGCTTCCAAAATCGCTGTCACCGAAACCGTAGTTCTGTGCGAATGTGAAGGATGTGAGCGAAAGGGCGGCCATCGTAAATAAAATCTTTTTCATAGTGATAAAAATCTCCTGTTATTTTGCTTTTCCTGTTGAGAGGTACTGCTGCGTGAAATATGCCGCTGAGATACCTGCGTCCATAACCGGGTTTTTGATGTCGAGGGTGGTCTGACGGCCTGTTGCGGCTGTTACGATGCGAGCCTTCATGCGCATGGTGTATTTTTTGCCGGTTTTTGAAGTGAGGTAAAACCAGTCTTCTGTGGTGTATGTCTTGAGGAGTTTTGACTGGTCTCGTTTGTCGAAATATTCGATTTTTGCAGGGAGGTAAGTCTCTGTGTCGATGTACTGGATTCGGTATGAATACTCAACCTCTGATTTTTTGAGAGGAACTGACTTAATCTTCCAGCATGTGTAAGATTTTCCGCCCGGAACTGTGACTTTTACGTTTTTTTCCAGCAATTCATGTTTGTCTTCGTCAACTTTGCGGACACCCATGTCGTTGTATGTGAATTCGTGACCTACGAACTGCTTGTATCGCTCGCCCATAGGAATTCGGCGAACCTGTTTCATTTTTGGCAGGTAAATCCAGCGGTCATCCTCTCCAGTGTCCTTTTCGAGCTGGAGAACGCGGGTGTCCTTTACTGTTTTTGGGGTTCTGAAGTCAAAGACAGTCTGGATAAGGCCGTTTACTTTTCGGCCGAACTGATACATTTCCTGAACTGATGTGGAACCGTTTTTTTCGATGTCCGTAATTACCATGATAGCCTGAGATGTGTCTGGTGCCTCCAGTGTAGATGATTTTTTGATGACATCATAAGCTTCGTCAGCAAAAGCCATTGTTCCAAGAGCCAAAGCAATAGATGCGATGGCAAGCGATTTTGAAAGTTTCATGTTTTTCTCCTACTGCATTATGCAAGTGCACACAATGCTATTCCAATTATAATGTAGGATTAAGCATATTTCAACTTTTTTGAGGAGAATTTATGACAAAATTTAAAAAAATGTCATGGAAATACAGTGAAAATGTCCAAAATTGTTAGGTCAGAGATTTGTCATCATCAAGGATTTCTTCCACCGCTTCGATTAGGGTTTTCATCGGAACCAAGGCATCACGGAGTTTAAGTTTATAAAAGATTTGAGTGCCTTTTTTGATTGGCTCGACTATGCCCGAATCCTTGAGGACTTTGAGGTGGTGGGAGATTGCGGGGCGGGAGAGTGTGGTTTTCCCTGACAGGTCTGCCACATTGATTCCTTCTACTCCGGCGGCGGCCAGATCCAGGCAGAGTTTTTGCCTGGTGGTGTCGCCCAATGCCGTGAAGATGGGAACGCATTTTTTAAAATCCTCTTGTGCCTGTAAAAGTTTTTGTGGATTAATCATTTTTCTTAAAATCCCCTTGACACTTTTGTCTGATGTCGCTATATTTGGTTTATTCGTTTAATTATTTGAACCAATCTTACACCATTCACCTTGGAATTGCAAGAGGTTCTTTAAAATATTTCTATTAGGAGAAGCAGAAATGATTAAGAAAATGCTGAAATGCTCGTGGCTTATCATTGCGCTTTGCGCGGCCATTACGGTGTTTTTTGGCTGGCAGCTTCGTACAATCAAAATTGAGAATACGAGCCGCACTTTCATGCCCAAGGATGACGATTCCTACAAGCTCATGCTCAAAACCGAGGATACTTTCGGCTCAATGCTCATGCTGGGCATTTCCCTTGAGACAAAGGGGGCAACGATTCTCACTCCGGAATACATTAATGTCGTAAAAAAAATTACTGACCGGATTGAGAGCGTGAATTATGTGGAGAATATTGACTCAATCTCCAACATTGACTTTATTCACGGCGAGATTTCCGAGGACGGAGAGGGCACTCTCAAAGCCTCAAGCCTTTTGGGTGAGGATGATGCCTATTCTTTCACGGCTGATGGAATGAAAACCATAAAGCAGGAAATCATAGACTGGCAGGAAATGTACAACCGCGTCATTGTAAACGATGATTTTAAGGCCACCCAGATGATGGTTACAATCACCGCCTCAACCGAGGACGGAGAGGAGCTTCCTTCTGACATTCAGAACAAGATTCTTGCCGAAATCAAGGGAATCTGCGAGGAGGAGCTTGACGGCTCTGACCTTGAGGTGCGTTATTTCGGAGACCCGGTTATGTCCCACGATGCGCGGGAATTCCTCATGAGCGACCTCATCAACTTGATTCCTTTCGTAGCCCTTATCGTTCTCTTTTCTCTTTACTTCTCATTCCACACATGGAGCGGAACTCTCCTGCCTCTTATCACGGTCTTGATCAGCACTGTCTGGTCAGTGGGGCTGCTCTGTCTACTTGATTTCAGCTTTACGATTATCGGCAGCATGATTCCGGTTTGTCTCATTGCCTGCGGCTCGGCTTACGGAATCCATGTCATGACTCACTATTACATCGGTCTGGACAAAATCGAAGGAGAAATCACCAAGGAAAATCACGCCGGGGCAATTGAATTCGCCCTTAAGGATGTTTGGATTGCGGTTCTTCTTGCGGCTGTCACCACTGTCGCAGGCTTTATCTCTAATGTATCAAGTCCCTTGCGCCCCTTGCGCTCATTCTCTATTTTT
>CAMOEE010000266.1 GCA_946611835.1 uncultured Treponema sp.
CCCGCTAGAAGGGGTAGCGAGCAACGAAGTGCGAGCGAGGGGAAGGCTTTCCCCACAATTTCTAATTCCTAATTTATCATTCCGCATTTACCTTACCTTCCATGCGACAAGTTTTTTGTCAATTGTGAGGGCAATGCACTCACCTATTTTGTCCCCGTTGACATCGGCAAAGACAGGCTTGCCCCAGCCTGCAAGAGGAAATCCGGAAAGAAGCTCCAGATTCTCGTTAAATCCGTAAATAACATTGGCATCAGCGCAAACAAAAACGCTTTTCCTGCCGTTGCGCTCCCTGTCCCGGACACAAATATAACCTTCTTTTGCACTTGAATTCGGAATCTGAACAGTCAGGACGGAAGCATCAAGCGAGATTCTGTACAAGAGGCCGTCATTGGAGAGGGCGTAGAAATATTTGTCGGAGGCGACCACATTAGTCATAAAGACTCCGCCGAGCCTGAGAGGGAATCTTTCGGCCTGTTCCCCTGACAAAGAATCAGTGCGCCAGACATTCATTTCTCCGGCCTGAGTTATGAATCCGATATAAGTTTTTGATCCTGACTTCATGATTGCGGGCGCCCCCAGCGCAATGCCAGGGATTTCAAAAGGATTGTCCAGGTTCACACATTTCTCATCCTCAAAGAGGTAAATTTTGCCCAAAAATCCCTTGCTGTAAATTGCGAAAGTCTTACCGTTATCAAGAGACACAGGCTCGGACTTTGCGCTCAGGCCGGGAATTTCAACCGTAACCATAGACCCATCGCTTTTTATGATGTAAACAGTGCCATGTTCAGAGACTGCGACCAGATTTTCACCCACACTGCAAGGCCGGCATGAAATATTCTCGCCAAGCATGAGCGGGAAATTCCTGACACACTCAAGCTTTGGATTAAGAAGCGAAACGACACCATAAGAAGTCAGGGACCATAATGTTCCGCCGCTCTTGTCTTTTGATGAGGCAACTATATAAATTTTATCGGAATCTGTTTTTGAGGAAATTGACATGCTGGCAACATTAAGAGCCTTAACTGTGTTTCCGCCCTCGACCCAGTAAACATTCTGGGGATTTTTTCCACAATCAGACTGCAAATTTGCGGCATCGGCCTTGCCTTCAAGGGAAATCGGAAATCCGGGAACAGAATAGAGGCTGCCCTTCCTGCGCGCACAAGCATGAAGGTTCATCTCAAGGTTATTTTTTTCAGTACGGACATCAAAGCGCCCCATGGTATAGAGCTGCAGGACTTTTGAGAAGGTCTCATTGCTCCTTAAGAAAAATGGAACGCTGCGCTCGAGATTATAGAAAAGTGAAAGCAGGACATCATTCTTCAAGTCGCCTGATACATCATTGTAGCTTTCATTTTTTACAAGTGATTTTCCTGACTGGACGTTCGTATAGATTGCAGAAAGGCTCTCCGGGCTCTCAGAAAAATAAATATTTCCGTCAAGCACGACAAAATAAGGTGAAGGAAGATTGATTCCGAAAAGGCCGAGCATCCAGTTAAAGAAAGAAGGAAGCTGAAGACGGGGAAGTCTGACTCCACCAAGAATCAGGCTGTTGTCATCTTTAATAAGAATAGAAGAAGTCAATCTGTTGAAAACATTTTGCCGTTTTTTTTCGTCTTTAATCTGAAGGACGAAAACCGGGTCATTCTGATTCTCGACTCCAAGGACAGCAAATTCATCTGAGGTCCATGAGAACAAAAGTTCTTCCAGGTCCATTCCCAAAAGAGACTTGCTCCACTCATCGCAGTTTTTCCAATACTCGTCAGGATTTTTTACATCCGGCACGAATGGAAGAAGGGCATCCTTTAAGTCCTGGAGGGAAGCCGCATTCAAAATCGTATAATACTGAGTTATGTCTGAAAAACGGGTCAGAAGAGACGGAACCGTCGGCTTTGCAGACAAGAGCTTAAAAAGAGGCGAAGGAATCTCAACATCCGTGCTCAAAGGAAGGCGGCAGTTAAATAAAACATCGGAATCATTTATGTTGAATGAAATCACGCTCAGATAATCGTCATGAACAAGTTTTGCCATTGATGATAGCATTGGATTTCCTAAAGTGATTGCATCAAGGAGGGATGAGGCATTTGCGACAATTCTGATTTCTCCCCTGGACTTTGCCTTGAAGAGATTTTTTTGCTCCGTAGTATAAGAGGAATCATTGTCTGAAAGGCAAGATTTAAGAAGATAGTCAAGAGAATCGCTTACAATCACAAGATTTTTAAGGCTTCTGAAGTAAAATTTAACCTCTTCCTTTATGACTCTCCCCCTATCATTTCTGACAGGCGGAATAGAATAGACAAAATATGCAAGCTCTTCATTCTGCTCATATGAAAGATTCTCAATTTGAAGATTCATTTTTGGATACATAAATTGACCGACACGAGAAAGAAGGGAAAAAAGACCAAGATTCACGGCCGCAACGAAATGAAGATTCTTACCGAGTGTCCTTCCCTGCCCATAAATAGCAAGGTCTACAGGACGACTTGTTGCAAATTGAAAAAGAGAATTATCGCGGAGATCTGAACCCCTGAAATCCATAAATGGTTTTCTTACAAAAGAAAGATTCTGGGAAGAAAGGATTACATCAGCAGCCTGCAAATCAAAAAGAGGATTGAGCGTATCAAAAGCGGAGTTCGAATGCAGGTAAAATGAATAATCTCGGGGAATAGAAGCAAGCGAAGACCTTTTGTCAAATGCACAAAAGGCCAGAAGACCAGAAAGAAGAACAAGAATCGTAAGCAAAATTGTAAGAAGTGCGGATAAGAAAAGAATTACAGGATTTTTTTTATTTACTTTAGGTGTGTTTTCAGATCTTTCTTCTTCAGATATTTTTTTCATGTGTTGATTTTCAGATAATCATAGATTTTTGTCAATGTATAAAGGAGATTTGCTTTTGTCTCCCGCAGGCAAAGTCCATGGACGACACAAGCATCATTGAACATACAGCCTGGAACAGAGGACACAAAGGGCGACGCCCCCTGGACAACCAGACGGCCGGAGCGGGCAGGCGGGCAAAAAAAAATCCCCTCCGTCTGGGGGAGGGGACATCAGGGAAGAAAAAAAAGAGCCGGCGGCGCCCGCGGTCGGAGCACAGCCCCGGCC
>CAMOEE010000267.1 GCA_946611835.1 uncultured Treponema sp.
ACCCGGTTGAATTCCAAGCCCTTGGTGTTGTGCAATGTGATTAAAGTGACTGCATCTTCTGCCACATCCTCATCTTGATTTGAGAGGGTGCGGTCAAGCTGAATATTATCAAGAAAATCCAAAAGACTCTGGCGGGAAAGCGGATAAGGAAGGGCCGAGTTTGCCAGCTCCTGAATGTTTTCCACCCTGAAAGTATGGTCTTCCTTGTCCCTGTCCTCATAATACTGTGAAAGGCCGGATTTTTTTGCGATTGCCTCGATAAGCTCTGACAGGCTTTTCTTGCTTTCCCTCTTTTTGAGGACTTCATTTGCAAGCTCACCGCCAGCGGTTTTATCTTCCTCAAAAAGGGCTTCGATTTCTTCCACCAGCTCAGCAAATGCGGCAACCTGTCCCCTGCTCTTCCCGGAAAGGCGGGGAACTATATAGCGGCAGGCGGCAATAATGTCATTCCGCTCGAAATTTTTGACAGGGCTGCCGTTTTCACTGACTGTCTGCCATTCATTCTGTGAGCATAAAACGATATTGTCCTGTGTCTTGTTTCCGATTCCCCGGGCGGGCTTGTTTATGATTCTGTGGAAGGCAATTTCGTTCTTGTGGTTGGCCAGAAGCTCAAGCCAGGCCACCATGTCCTTGACTTCCTCCCGCTCAAAAAATTTCAGGGAGCCGACAATCACATAGGGGATTTTTTTTCTCACGAACTCGCTCTCAAAGCCCAGGGACTGGGCGTTCGTACGGTACAAAATGGCCCAGTCAGAATAAGGAACGCCCATTGAATGAGTTTTCTGAATCAAATCGGCACAAAAGTGAACCTCATCATCCTGATTGGGCATAAAGGCCAGGACAGGTCTTTTTCCGCTGCCCCGCTCGGCTCTAAGTGTCTTTCCGAGACGGCCGGAGTTATTTTTAATCACATTGTCGGCAAGGGAAAGGATTTCCTGGGTTGAGCGATAATTGCTTTCAAGGCGGATGATTTTAGTTCCCTCAAAAATCTTGGGAAAGTTCAGAATGTTCTGGATTTCAGCACCACGGAATTTATAAATCGACTGGTCATCATCACCAACGACACAGAGGTATGTTCCGCTGCCCTCCCTCAGACCGGAAAGTGCTTCCAGAAGCTTGAACTGAGCCACATTGGAATCCTGATACTCATCGACCATAATCACCCGAAAACGACGGTACATTTTTTCTCGCAGGGCCGCATTTTCTGTCAGGGCGAGATATGGAAGAAGAATCAAATCCCCAAAATCCACATTTCCTGTGGCACGAAGGCGTTTTTCGTAGGCCTCATACATCTGAGGAAAATCACTGGGATTTAAAAATTCGTCACGGGTCAGAAGTTCAGGGGAATCCGGCAAAAGACAGTAATCCTTGGCCAGGGCAATTTTTCTCGCATACTGCCCGGCTTCTTTTTTCGTGAGCCTGGGCTCGACTTTTTGAATCAGGGAGACTACATCCTCGTCATCATAAACCGTAAAGTTAGAATCAATTCCGGCATCCTCAGCATAAACCCGCAAAAACCAGGCTCCAAAAGAATGGAAGGTTTTAATCTGCGAAAAAGCAGCCCTCTCCTCCAGTGCAATTGCCCTCTCATGCATTTCATTGGCCGCTTTTTTCGTAAAGGTTACGGCCAGAATTGAATGAGGATTCACTCCCCTTTCGCCAATCAGATAAGCGATTTTTGTTGTGATTACCCGGGTTTTTCCTGAGCCAGCCCCGGCAAGAATCAAAAGAGGGCTCCCCTCGTGGACAACGGCCTCATACTGCTCTGGATTTAAAACCGAGAGATATTCTTTTGCATGGTCGGAAAGCTCCGTATTTTGAGAATCCGTGATGTCAGAAAGAATTTCATCCTCGATTGCCATCTGTAAAGCCTACTCTGCTGAGACAAGTTTCAGCCCGGTGGAAAGGTCTGAGGCAACATTTAATTCATACACCCTCTTCTGGATTGGCTCAGAATTTGCCCGAGCATAGGTGAAAACAACCTGGGTTGAGCCTTCTTTTTTTCCTTTCAGAATAAAACTGTGTTTTCCGCCGACACCGACAAAATCCGCAGGAGCTTCATTTTGAATGAACTTATCTGAAACAGGTGCAACGATATTTTTATCTTCGATAGAGTAAGACCATGAATAGCCTGTGCTGGGATTTGAATCTAGGATTACGAAGACAGTTGAACTGTCACTTTTCTCAGAAACGACAGCATCGGAGGCAGGAACAGCCGTAGAAGCGCACGAAAGAAATCCTGTTACAAGAAAAAAAAGCAGGGCAGACAGGGGGAGCAAGTTTAATTTTTTCACAGTTTTCTCCATTTTTATAATTCTTAAAGATTCTGGGCGAATTCCAGCTCGTCAGAAACTTTGATTTTCTCGTTTAAGGGTGAATCGCTGAGGAAATCACCGTTCAAATCCACATCGCCGCTGGAAGTGATTTTTACGCGGACGAGACGGCCGGTTTTGACAGCCGCTGACTCGCTCTCAGAACTTCTGTCATAGCGAACGACCACGCTTCCGTCAACTTCGGGAGCCTGAAACCAGGCCCGGCCGATTGCCAGCCCTTCGTCAGGATTCTCGCTGCTCTCGGAAAGGACTTCCTCGATGAGGATGTCATATTCGCCGCCACAACGGGTCTTTAAGCGCTCACGGGTAATTTCGGCCTGAATCTCGACAAGTTCAGCCGCCCTTTTTTCGGCAGTCTTGTGGGGAACCTGTTTTTTGAAAGAATAAGCCGGCGTGTCATCTTCCTTTGAATATGAGAAGCAGCCGCTCCAGTCAGTGGCAATTTCCCGCAAAAAGGCTTTCGTGTTCTCAAAGGCGGCTTCGCTCTCACCCGGAAAGCCGGCCATAAAGGTTGTTCGTATCGCGGCATCAGGGAATACCGAGCGGATTTTTGCAATCAGAGCCTTGTATTTTTCCCTGCTGCCGACCCGGTTCATTTTTTTGATAATTTCGTCGTCCCCGTTCTGAAAGGGAATGTCAAAATAATGAAGGAAGCGGGAATCAGCCTTCATTACAGGCAGAATATCTTCATTGAAATGGTCTGGATGAATATACAAAAGACGGACTGCAAAAGTTCCCTCAATCCGGGAAATCATCT
>CAMOEE010000268.1 GCA_946611835.1 uncultured Treponema sp.
CAAATGTAAGAGATACGCTGAGCCATACCAAGTGGCTCTGTAAATATCATATAGTTTTCACACCGAAATATCGCCGCAAGGCAATATACGGTCAATACAAGGAAAGTATCGGCAAGATACTAAGACAGCTCTGCAATTACAAGGGAGTCGAGATAATCGAAGGTCATCTTATGCCGGATCACATTCATATGCTCGTAAGTATACCACCGAAGTACAGTGTGTCGCAATTCATGGGGTATCTGAAAGGAAAGAGCAGCCTGATGATTTTCGACAAGCATGCGAATCTGAAATACAAATTCGGCAACAGGCATTTCTGGAGTGAGGGGTATTATGTGAGCACGGTAGGACTCAACGAGGCTACAATCAGGAAATATATTGCTGAGCAGGAAGCTCACGATATAGCGATGGATAAGCTCACGACAAAAGAGTACGAAGACCCTTTCAAGGGTAGTAAGTAGTACGAACGCCCCTTCAGGGGCTGCGACGAGTCAATCTGCAATAGACTTGAACGTCAGTGAAAGCCGGGACTTAAGTCTCAGCTTGGGAACCGAGCCTTATAGGCTGTGTTCAAACCACCCGTTTGACGGGTGGTTTGTGATTTTAAACACAGCGGTAATGTCTTGAATCCAATTTTATAAAGATTTGCATAAAAATCCGCTATAATTCATAATGTATGGGCGATGAATCCGAATGAACTTTCCGCCGCAACATTTCCAAAAACTAACCTTACAATCCTGCAGGACAAATCATCTTTCTGTTTTGGAATCGATGCGGTTCTGCTCGCTGATTTTACGCGAAGGCAAATTCCGCAAGAAAAAATCAAAATGAAGCAAAAAACATTGCGTCTCGTCCAGCCATTTTCGGATTCGGCTCCCACGATGGTGCTGATTGAAAGCAGGAAAAATGCTCGTCCAGAAATAAAAATTCTCCCCACGCTCGTGATTTACAAGGCGCAGGGAGAATATTCCGACTCAGTGAATAAAATTTATATGAACCTATAAAATGTGCCGCCTGAAAGCGGCATAAAGAAAATTGACAGGTCAGGCTATCCTATTTGACTGCCTCAAAAATAATATCGAACAGGAATACGATTGCCAAAATCCATGTGACAAGCGGAATCTGCTTTGTTTTGCGAGCCACGACTTTGCACAAAACATAGCTGATGATTCCAAAAGTGATACCCTTTGAAATTGAGTAAGAGAAAGGCATGACCATAATCGTAATGAAAGCCGGAATTCCCTCTGAAATATCAGCGAAATCGATTCCCATTACAGAGCGCATCATCAAGAATCCTACGAAAATCAAGGCTGGAGCGGTTGCGGCGGCAGGAACCAAGGCAAAAAGAGGACTGAGGAAAAGTGCGACCAGGAAGAGCAAAGCCGTTACAACTGAAGCCAAACCTGTGCGCGCGCCAGCGGCGACACCAGAAGAGCTTTCAACAAAACTCGTGACGGTTGAAGTTCCCAAACAAGCGCCTACAACGGTTCCAATTGCGTCAGACATGAGCGCGCCTTTTGCATTCACCACGTTTCCGTCTTTATCCTTAAGATTAGCCTGCTCTGCCACGCCTAGCAATGTACCGATTGTATCGAACAGATCCGTAAAAAGGAATGTGAAGAATACGACAAAGAATTTTACGGTTAAGACACTTCCCCACTCAAACATGAACAAGTGAGGGGCGGCCGGAGTTGAGATTGGAGAAAAATCTTTTGGAACAGCCGTTACACCGAAAGGAAGGCCGATGATTGTAGTAATAATGATACCAATCAATATTGCACCCGGAACCTTGAGCGTGTAAAGAATGATTGTGATTACGAGACCGAGAAGAGCGACAATTGCGGATGCGTGCTTCAAATCAAGGTCGACGAAACCAATCAAAGTTCCAGTGTCATTCGCAACGATTCCCGCATTTGCAAGACCAATCAGCGTAATAAACAAACCGATACAGACAGCGACAGCCTTACGAAGATTGAGAGGGATTGATTTGATGATTGCCTCGCGGATTCCAAAAAGAGAAAGAAGGATGAAAAGCACACCCTCAAGCAAAACTGCGGTGAGGGCAAAAGCCGGCGTACAGCCCATGCCAAGAACGACCGTATATGTAAAGAAGGCGTTCAAGCCCAAGCCTGGTGCAAGGGCAACAGGAAGATTAGCACAAAATGCCATGACAAGGGTTGCAATCGCAGCAGAGACAGCCGTTGCCGTGAATATAGAACCCCATTCCAAGCCGGCCGCAGAGAGAATTCCCGGATTGACCGCCAAAATGTAAGACATAGCAAGGAATGTGGTGATGCCGCCGATTACCTCCCGGCTGACAGTCGTTCCTCGCTCCTGAAGTTAAAAAAATTTGTCCATAGAAGACCCCTTTAATTTTATTACTATTAAATTACACTCTTTCAACAAGTCTTTCAATAATTCTAAAAGCCCTGCCTCGCTTGTAAAATCTGTTGCAAAATCTATCGAAATCAACTATATTATTTTCAACGGCAAAGAGGTCGTAGGTTTTTCGCTCAAGTTATCTTTCAGCGCAAAGTCTACGGCCTTTTTTAATGGAGAAAAACATGTTGTACACACAAGAAGAAGTTTTGGATTACGTAAAAGAAGAAGATGTTAAATTCGTGCGCCTTGCATACTTCGACCTTTCGGGAAAGCAAAAAAACGCCACGATTATGGCAAGTGAGCTTCCCCGCGCATTTGAAAACGGAGTCGCTTTTGACGCTTCGGCAATCCCTGACTTTGAAGAAGCCAACAAGGCAGATTTGTTTCTCTTTCCCGATGCTTCCACACTCTCCGTATTGCCATGGCGGCCAAGCTCAGGAAAGGTAATCCGCATGTTCTGTGACATCCGCCGCTCAGACGGCTCGCCCTACGAAAAGGACTGCCGCCATCTTCTTACCAGCGCGGCTCAAAAAATCAAGGCGGAATGCGGCGTTGACCTTCAAATCGGCACAGAATTTGAATTCTATCTTTTTAGGCTCGATGAAAACGGCGAGGCGACGAAAATGCCTTTTGACAAGGCCGGCTACATGGACATAGCCCCGGAAGACAAGGGGGAAAACATCCGCCGAAACATCTGCTTCACCC
>CAMOEE010000269.1 GCA_946611835.1 uncultured Treponema sp.
AAATTTTCCTTGCTTTTGTAGAAAAGTGTGGTATTATTAAATTGTAGACAGGAGCGAGATGAGGACGCACACCGGCTGCACGACAGGAGGCGTAATGCAATTTCCGACAAAAAGATCTGACTCCTCAGGGGTCTTGTAATTACATTCACTCCACCTGCAGGATATGCAGGGTTCCATTAATTGCCCTTCGCTAAGGTCGAAGAGAGGCAAACTATAAACCGCCAAAAGCTGGCGGTTTTCTTTTTTTTACGAATCTTTTTGAAAATCAACCCAAAATCACCTCAACAAGCACTTCTTTCTTTCCTGCTTCAAATGGCACTACGCATCCCTGTACCGCTTTGCCGTCCACGAGCATTGATTTAACGCCCTTGCAGACATGAGCAGGATTTTTTACCACAATCTTGTATTTTGTGCCGCGGAAGATTCTTGTCGCAGTAAAGCCTTCCCAGTCAGAAGGGATTGACGGGTCGATTTTGAGTCCGTCGAAGTCTGGCTGGATGCCGAGGATGTACTGGCTGATTGCGACCATGTTCCAGGCGGCGGTTCCTGTGAGCCAGGAGTTCTTGCCCTGACCGAAGTTTCTTCCGCTCTGACCTATGTCGCTTCCTGCGTCCTTTCCGCCAATCATCTGTCCGTAGACATAAGGCTCGGTTTTGTGGATGTCCGAAGTTTCTTCCGTGTAGGCCGGGGCGATTTCCGAGTAGTATTTGAAGGCCTGATTTCCCTGACCTGCATAAGCTGCCGCACAGATAATCCATGCGTTGTTGTGGGTGAAAATTCCGGCGTTTTCCTTGTAGCCGCCCGGATAGGTTGAGATTTCACCGTATTCGACATAGTATCTTGTGAAAGCCGGGTTATTGAGCACAAGTCCGAACTTTGTGTTAAGCCTTTCATCGATTGAAGCCAATGTTTTCTTTGCCGCATCCTTGTCGATGTCAGACATAATTGCAAATCCCTGAGGCTCGATGAAGATTTTTCCTTCCTCGCAGTCCTTCGAGCCCATTTTCTTTCCGTAAGCATCGTAGGCCCTCAAGAACCAGTCTCCGTCCCAGGCAGACTCCATGACAGCTTTCTTCATTTTGTCGATTTCTGCCTGTGCTTTTTTTGCCTCGTCCTTCCTGCCAAGATGATTTAAGATTCCCACATAGTTGGGGCCTGCGTAAGTAAAGAGTGTTGCGACGAAGACTGATTCAGCGATTTTTGAATATCCGCCCTCCGCCTTGAATTTCGGGTTTGTGTAGGTCTGGAAACTTTCGCCCGGAGTGTCGGAGAAGCAGGAAAGATTTATGCAGTCGTTCCAGTCAGCCCGCATTGCAAGGGGAAGTTTGTGGGGGCCGAGATTGTTCACAATGTGATAGAAGCTGACCGTAAGGTGGTCGAGCATCGATTTTGCCTTTGATTCGTCATTGTCGAAGGGAATTTTTTCGTCGAGAATTGACCAGTCGCCGGTTTCCTTGATGTAGGCCGAGACTGAAAGAATCATCCAGAGGGGGTCGTCCGAGAAGTCGCCGCCGATGTCAGCGTTTCCTTTTTTGGTGAGGGGCTGGTACTGATGATAGCAGCCGCCGTCTTCAAGCTGGGTTGATGCGATGTCGATGAGGCGCTCTCTTGCCCGGTCTGGAATCTGGTGAACGAAGCCCAGAATGTCCTGATTTGAGTCCCTGAAGCCCATGCCTCGTCCGATTCCGCTCTCGAAGTAAGAGGCCGAGCGGGAGAGGTTGAATGTAACCATGCACTGATACTGGTTCCAGATATTCACCATGCGGTTCACTTTGTCTTCCGGGGTATTTACATTGAGGATGCCGAGGAGCCTGTCCCAGTAAGAGCGCAGTTCCTGCATTCCCGCGGCAAATTTTTCGGGGCTATTGTATTTTTCAATCATGGCAAGGGCTTTTTCCTTGTTGATTGTCTTTCCGTCTGCCTCGAATTTCTTTTCTGCCGGCATTTCAACATAGCCGAGAACAAAAATGAGGGTCTTTGACTCTCCTGCCTTCAAAGTGATTTCCTTGTAGTGGGAAGCGATTGGTGACCAGCCGTCAGCAAGGGAGTTTCCGCACTTTCCGTCCAAAACCTGCTGGGGGTCTCCAAAGCCGTTGTAAAGGCCTATGAAGCTGTCCCGGTCAGTGTCGTAGCCGTCGATTTTGTCGTTCATTGAATAGAAAGCGTAGTGATTCCGGCGGTCGCGGTATTCAGTCTTGTGGTAGATAACTGAGTCTTTGACTTCTACCCGTCCGGTGGAAAAGTTGCGTTGGAAATTCGTGCAGTCATCCTGGGCATCCCAAAGGCACCATTCAGCGAATGACCAGAATTTAAAAGTTTTGTCACTTGCGCTTTCGTTTGTGAGGACAAGCTGCTGAACTTCGCCGTCATAATCCTGGGGAACGAAAAATGTGACTTCAGCTTTGAGGTTGTTTTTTTTGCCTGTGATGACTGTGTAGCCCATTCCGTGGCGGCACTGGTAAAAATCAAGCTGGGTTTTGACAGGAGACCAGCCCGGATTCCAGATTGTGCCGCCGTCATTGATGTAAAAATATCGTCCGCCCATGTCAATCGGCACATTGTTGTAGCGGTAGCGGGTAATTCGGCGGAGGCGGGCATCTTTATAGAAGGAATATCCTCCGGCAGTGTTTGAAATCAGCGAGAAAAATCCCTGAGTTCCCAGGTAGTTAATCCAGGGGTAGGGCGTGCGGGGGGTCTCGATAACATATTCCCGTTTTTCGTCGTCAAAGTGTCCGAATTTCATTTGTGTCTCCTTTCCATTTTGCAGGCATTTTACAGTTTAAGCCAGGAACGGTACATTTTCCATTTAAAAAATCAATTTTTTGTCAGATTCTTGCACTATAATAGCCCAAAAATCAGAATATTTGATATAATCCAGCCATGGACAACGAAGAAATCAAGCAGAAGCTTTTGCAGATTGAAAATACTGATTTGGAATTCACTGTCACGATGACAGGTAAGGAAAGCACCCGGGTCAACGGTCTTTACAAACCTGAGACTCACGAAATCCTTCTTCACAACAAAAATTTCAAGAGCGACATGCAGCTCATTTACAC
>CAMOEE010000270.1 GCA_946611835.1 uncultured Treponema sp.
GGGCATCATACTCAGCATTCTTTAAGAGAGTCCGTGTCCGCCGCTCGCCAATCTCATAGATTTTGTTGTAAGAACTTGTGACAGACTTGAACTCTTTTAAGCCGATTGAGCTGAGCGCATTTATCACCAGCAGAAGAAGAATCAGTATTCTGAGACGATCGAGATTGCGGCCAAGCTTCTCAGAGTCAGCATCAAGGGTTTGCTTTATCTCATCAGAAATAGCCTTTACCGTCAGGAAGCAGTTTTCATCGACACGGAATTTGTAAATCAGATATCCGTTTCCGAAAACATTTTTGACCGCAAGATTTTGCATCTCTTCTTTTGAAAGCTTTTCGTCCGCCGGCTTGATTTTGATATTTCTGATTCTCTCCGGGATTTCCTCCGCCCTTTTTCCGATTGCTTCATAACAAAGCCTCATGTTGTACAAGTCCAGCGCTATGAGATTATCAGCCTGCATCAGCGAATTCTCAAGTCTTTTGATTGTGAAGTCACCGTCAGGATAAAGAGGACGGAGGTTTTCAAGAGCATTTTTCTGCGAGCGGTTGTTTTCGATTATATCGATATAAGAAAGAGCGAACTGCTCATCATGGTTAATTACAAAAAGACGCACAAGCTCGGTTAGTTCATTTGAGCTTGACCTGATTGTCTCAAAACTCTGGGTGCTGGTTATAAAACGGTTGGTAGAGGCCTTAAGCGTCTTGAAATTCTGGTTTACCGCATAAGAAATAAAAAGGATTAATACAAATACTATCGCCGTAAGAACAATTAAAAAAGAGCCAAGGAGACTGAGAGTTTCACTTCTATTGTTTTTGTTTTTCTCGGTACTTTCTCTAAAAAAATTTTTCATAAGGCCTGCAATTTATACTTGAATATTATAATCTGAAAAACTTCATACTGCAAATAAAATAGTTTGAATCCAACAGAGGAACTTGACAACGTTGCCGGCTGGAAATCATTCACAGGCGGCAGAAATGCCGTTTTTTTTATATTACAGTCACTTCCTCAAAACCCGCAGCATATAAAATGGACTCGATGATTTTACAGGCCTGCTTTCTGGCCTCGTCAAGGAAGCCTGTCTCAAGAATTTGGGCCGATGAGGTCTCCTGATTGAAGCGGATTTCTTCCATAATTTCCTTTACCGAGATTGATACGAAAATGCTCCTGCTCTCATCAAAAACTTCGATTTGAGAAATGTCGTTGGAAAGGACTTCGACAGGGGGCAGCTCCACTTTGACAGCCTTTCCGCCTTTTGTGACGGTTATTTTCGATTTTCCTATGTCGAGGATACCGCCCCTGATAACGCCCGTGTATTTTATTATGCTGAATGACTTTGCGAAACCTGCAATTCTGGTCTTTTTTATTGATATTATGTCAGTGTAGGTCGTTTTTGCCGTAATAAGCTCGGAGCATCTCTCAAGTTCCCGGAAAACGATGGCATGACTTTTTTCAGTTTTGACCTCAATCAATTTCTGCCAGCCGAACCTTGAGGCAAAAAAGATGGATGCAAGGAGAATAAGAACCAGAAGAATCTTAAATAAGATTTTTGAAAGAACTTTTGTAAAAAATGTAATGAAGGCAAGGCAGATTCTTTTGATTTTCGAAGGCTTTTTTACCTTTGAACCACTTTTGTCAGATTTCATAAATTCACTCCGATTCTTCTTTAAATTTATTTCAACCTATTATACACTATATTATATGGAAAACAATACGGTAGCACTCTCACAGGCAGAAGTTGATAAAATCTTAGGAATCCAGACAGAAAATGCCTCAAAGCCCATCGAAAAAAAGCATTACCCGCTGAATCCTTTTCTGTCAGAAAAACAAAAGGAAGAGCTTCTTTCAGTCTGCAAATCCGTCTACAAGTATTTCAAACTTGCCCTGAGGGAAAAATTCGGCGAGCCAAAAATAAGGAAACTCACCGTAAAATCAATGGAAGAAGAGAATGTCGATGAGTTTTTTGACAGACTCACCGACAACGACTTTATCTATCACGCACAGTTTAATGACGCAAGCGCCTACATCAAGTTCGATTCATTTCTTTTTGGCGCTCTTTCAGGCATGAACATTGACACAAAGCACAAGATAAATTTCTTTCAGTCTGAAGTTCTGGAGGAATTCGTGGCCACATTTCTGGCGGCGGGTTTTGCAAGGCAAATTTCCGATGAATGTGACTACGACATAATCTCCCTTTACGGCCAGGAAAAAGAGCCTTTCCAGACCGGTAAAACCGGGGTATGCGTCACAATTAACTGGAATGAAAACCTCCGCTCATTCGGAATCGAAAAAATCTTCCTTACGAAAGAGCTGGTCGAATCCTTCCGGGCAGTCAGTAAATAAAAACACGAATCACACTCCGTGCTATTTCATTCATCCACAGAGAGGCACAGATTATCACAGATTAAAATAAAAATCTGTGACATCTGTGTAATCTGTGGTTAGTTTTTTATGAATTATTTCTTTCTGTCAATCATCTCGATGCACTTGTCGCCGAGGTTATCAACGGCAACGCCTAGAATCGAAAAGACGACAGCAGAAACAACGATTAAAACAATAGCAATAAGTCCGAATAACATAAAATCACCTCTATAATTTTTTAAGTTCACAAATGATTTGCCCGCATGTGAAGTTTTTCTCTGCGGATTTCTGCAGGAAATGTGAGATTTTCGAAAGTTTATCAAGGATATGCTCAGTCATTTCATTCCACAAAAGAAGAATTTCAAGGCGCCCATCAAGAGATTGACTGCAAGCAAGGCAAAATGCAGAGATTCCGCTTGTGCGAGCCGTGTAGACAGAAATATTTCCAAAGGAAGTCGATTTTCCGTCCTTCAAAGACTCATGAAACAAAATGTCAGAAAGAATCTGTTTTTTGTCTCTGATATAATTTTTGTCAATCAAGTCGAGGAGCGATGAAAACAAATCATTGCTCTCCGTAAGGATTTGCGGGGAGAAAAATTTTTTCATATAAAATCCTTGTCGTTATCTAAAGAAAA
>CAMOEE010000271.1 GCA_946611835.1 uncultured Treponema sp.
TCACATTGCTATATTTTATATTCGAGGTTAAATTATGACATTTTCTAACAAATGGGTAGCTTTTGGTCTTGGTGTTGCAGCTGGTGTGGCAGCAGTTTCTTTAGTAAAAAATCCTGCTTTCAAAAAAGCTTGCGCCACACTTGTGGGAAAGGGCCTGCAACTCAAAGATGATGCCTGCGCATTCGCTGAGAGCGTAAAAGAAGACGCTCAGGACATCCTCGCTGAGGCAAAATACAACAACTCAAAAAAAGCCGAAGAAGCTAAAGCTTAAATCGATCTGAGGCAAAATCTTGACCGTAAAAATTCATCATGCACTGCCCGGGAGAATTCGCGTTCATTATGACTTACACGAAATCTCTCCCAGACAGGCTATTCTCGCACAAAGCCTTATCGCCGTTCAGGAAGGAATAAGTGATATTTCCGTCAACACGAATCTTGGCTCTTTCTTGATTCTTTTTGATTCTTCAATTATATCTCAGGCTCAAATCGAAAATCTTTTCAAGGCTCTCGGCTCAAAATATCTCGATGACGAAAAATTGCTTGAAGCCGTTGCCCAGATTCCGATTACAGAAAGCATTATGAGCATTTTTGTCAGCACCATGATAAATCATTTTGCTAAAAAACTGCTCCCCCTTCCTCTCAGACAGTTCCTGCTTTTTACGAATATTCTGCCCCGACTCGGCTCTGCCTTGGGAACCTGCTTCCGCCACGGAAAAATTTTCTCAACCCAGATGCTGGATGCCACAGCCCTTACCACTGCGGCTCTTACCGGCAACACGAACACGGCTTCTTCAATCTCCATGCTCCTCACTTTGGGCGAAGAAATTGAGGAAGTTACAAAGCGGGTTTCTTACGGAAACCTTGCCCACAAACTTTTGATTTCTGACGAGCCTGTTCACATTCTTGAAGACGGCGAAGAAAAAACAATCCCTGTGGAAGCCCTTAAAAAGGATGATCTGGTCATCGTTCGCCAGGGAAGCATGATTCCTTGTGACGGAAGTGTTGAGCGTGGCGAAGGAACGGTAAATCAGGCCAGCATCACGGGCGAAAGTCTTCCTGTGGAAAAAAAGGCCGGAAGCGGAGTCTTTGCGGGCACGATTTTAAGCGAGGGCGAGCTTGTAATCCGCACCCGTTCCACAGGCCGGGACACAAAGGTTCAGAACATCATTCAGATGATAGACAATTCCCAGAACCTCAAGGCAAATGTACAGCGACGCTCAGAAAATCTTGCAGAAAAAATCGTTTCCCTCAATTTTGCGCTGGCCGGACTCACCTGGCTTTTCACAAGAAATCTCACAAAAACCATGTCAACTTTGATGGTGGATTATTCCTGCGCCATGAAACTTGCCGCTCCGATTGCAGTTCTTTCTGCCATGAAGGAAGCCGCATCGTACGGAATCAGCGTAAAGGGCGGAAAGTATCTTGAAGAGGCTGCCGAAGCCACAACGATTATCTTTGACAAAACCGGAACTCTCACTTATGCGAACCCCAAAGTCGAAAAAATCTATGCAATGAAGGATTTCAGCGAGGATTTTGTTTTGCAGACTGCGGCCTGCCTTGAAGAGCATTTTCCCCATCCTCTCGGTCGGGCAGTCGTCGCCCATGCAGAAGAAAAAGGACTTTTTCACCCGGAAAATCACACGAAGGTCGAATACATCGTGGCCCACGGAATCGCATCCACTCTGGACGGCAAAAAAGTGCGGATTGGAAGCGCGCATTTTATCTTTGATGACGAAAAAATTCCATTCGATGAAAAAGTGCGTGAAATCCAGTCTGAATCCGCAAAAGGGGGCCAGTCGCTTTTGTATCTTTCTTACGACGGAGAACTTGCGGGCGTTCTTGCAATCGGAGACCCTGTGCGCCCCGAAGCTAGGGAAGTCATTCAGAATCTTAAAAAGACTGGAATCCGCCGTTGCGTCATGATTACAGGGGACACCGAGGGGGCGGCCAAAAAAATCGCCGAGAGTGCAGGTCTTGACGGCTGGTATTCACAGGCTCTGCCCGAAGATAAAGTCAGCCTAATAGAAAAGGAAAAGGCGTGCGGAAAAGTGATTATGCTTGGAGACGGAATCAACGATGCTCCTGCCCTTTCTGCGGCTGATGTGGGAATCGCAATCGAAGGAAGCTCGTCAATCGCAAGCGACACTGCGGACATCGTTTTGAGCGAGGGCGGCCTTAACAATGTGGCTACAACCCGACTTCTCTCTCAGGGCTTAATTCAAAAAATCAACCAGAATAATGCCTTTATAATAGAAGTAAATTCCGCTTTGCTTCTGCTTGGAGTCTTCGGTTTGATTTCGCCACAGCTCGCCGCAATTCTTCACAATTCGGTCACGGTTGGAATCAGCGTAAAGGCCATGGAGAACATTCTATGATTACAAGTTTTTTTCCGGGTCGGGTCCGGCTCAGGGCACCGATTTTTAAGGAAAATGATTTAGTTGAAAAAGCCCGCGCAATTCTCTCAAAATCTGACGCAATCAAAAATATCGAGACAAATCCTGTGACCGGGAGCGTTTTGATTGAATACTATCCTTCAAAAGTCCCCATGGAAAAACTTTTACCCATGCAGGACTTTTTTGTCCGCCTTGCAAAGGAAGCCCAGCATTTTGACGGAAAAGCCGAAAGCCGGAAGAAGATTTCGGAGATGCTTTCGTCACTGGAAGGATTGTTTTAAATAACTCAATCTTCAAAAAAACTGCCCGAAAACTTTTGCTCTCGGGCAGTTTTTTTATGCTCTTTTATGGCGTTCCCCTCAGCTTCGCTTCGGGTCGCTATGTCCGCGGTTCCGCTTTCGCTTCATTAGTAAGCAAGCTTACTAACGCTTCGCGCCGCTCCCAGCGCTAACGCAATTTCTTGTAACCGTAAACAGCAGTTTCTCCAAGCTCTTCTTCAATGCGAATCAGCTGGTTGTATTTAGCCATACGGTCTGTGCGGCTCATTGAACCTGTCTTAATCT
>CAMOEE010000272.1 GCA_946611835.1 uncultured Treponema sp.
CCATGGCAACTTCTGCAGAAAGAGAAGTCCAGCCTTTTGGCTCAAGAGCCTCAACTACAGATGTGAAGTCGTTTGGAGCTGTTGTGACTGTGATAACACCGTCTTCGTTTACGATGTCCTCAGCACCAGCTTCGAGAGCAGCTTCCATAACTTCTTCTTCAGAAACTACTTCTGCATCGTACTCGATAACGCCCTTGCGGTCGAACATGCGGCTTACAGAACCTGATGTACCCAAGTTTCCGCCTGTTTTGTTGAAGATGTTGCGGACATTAGCTGCAGCACGGTTGTGGTTGTCTGTGAGAACCTCAACGAGAACAGCAACGCCACCAGCTGCGTATCCTTCGTAAACCAATTCTTCGAATGTGCCGCCACCAAGCTCACCTGTACCCTTTTTGATTGCTCGCTCGATGTTGTCTTTCGGCATTGAAGCAGCGCGTGCCTTTACGATTGCTGCACGAAGGCGTGGGTTTGCGTTTGGATCTCCGCCACCCATGCTTGCTGCGATAGAAATTTCTTTAATCAATTTTGTGAACAATGCGCCGCGTTTTGCGTCTGCTGCGCCCTTAGCATGTTTAATGGTCGACCATTTATTATGTCCAGACATGGAACACTCCTATTAAAAAGATTACAAAATAGAATGATAAAGATTATCATAAATAAGAAATCGTGTAAATATCCCGAATCATTCTATTAGAACGGCAATTTTTTCAGTACATTTCCTGCCCCGGCTTTATTGAGGGCCTCGCTGGCCTTGTCACCGACAGCATTTTTGACGGCATTTGTTGCCGCCCCAGTGAGCTGCTTTTCAAGTTCTGCTTTTTTTGCATCCAGCTGCTTGTTAATCGCTTCGGTCGCAGATTTTGAATCTTTAAGGCTTTTCGCAATGTCAGTAAATTTAGCAATCTGCTCGTTTGAACCTGCGGTGTATTCGGCAAGTTTTTCCTTGAGTTTTGCCTCGGCTTCTTTCTGAACATTGCCCATTTCTTTTTGCACGGCTGTCCTCAGTGCAGAGGCAATAATTTTGTCCGCATCCGTGGAGATGTCAAGATCAAGCCCGCCCTTCTCGCTGAATCCGGCATCGGCCCTGACATTCATTGATTTTACGGCAGCAAGGGCACTTGAATAAATTCTGTTGGCCATTGCGTTCGGTATTTCTGTCGCAGAGATTGTTACCGGATTCATTGCAAGGTTTCCGCCGACCTTAAAGCTGTAGTCAGAATCGGCAGAAAGATTCGCCTTGATTGCTGTGGTACCGGAGAAACTCGGAAGACCTGCGGCCCCGGTCTTGTCACCTAAATCAAGAGAAAGCGGGAAATTGTTTCCTGAGTAGTCGCCTGAAATAAGAGGGGCAGTGCTACTTGAGCGGGCATCGATAGTGAGGCCTGCATTGTGGGTACGGCTTGTCGCCTTGTAGATGCCTTTTGCCACGATAGGCTTACCGACCTTATCCATGTCGCTTGAAATGTTGGTGACTTTCAAATCAAGTGAAGTTCCGCTTCCGTGAACATTCTCAATAAGAAGCTTGGGAACACGGTCTGCCCGCCAGTAAACATTCCGTCCGGCATATCGCTTTGACTCAGCGCGAGCCTGTTTCTTTGCTTTTTTGATGGCTTCATTTTTGGCATCGCTGTTTTTGGAACCGGAGGATTTCATCGTACCGGCATAGGAGATTGCCTTTTTCAAGTAGGGATAATATTTACCAAGGATTGAATATGCGAATTCATCGAAAGTTCCGGTGATAAAACCTTTCGCACCGTCAAGGGACAAATCCGGGAGAGAGTTCTTTACCATGTCGGTGTCAGCTTTTACGGCATTTTCAATTTTTGCCTTGAAGCCCTCGACTTTTTTTGCATCAGCCTCGAAGGAATTAATAGTAGAGTCTACCCCGCTCTTGACTTTTTCGCCCGCACTGATTGCGTTCTGAATGTCTTCGATTGCCTTTTTAATTTCAGCAGGAGTCTTTAAATTATTCACATTTAGTTTCGCAAGTTTTTCAGTGCTGCTTCTGAAATCATTAACATTCTTTTGAACTTCAGCAGGCTTTGCCTTCCAGTTATCAACCATGGACTTGACATCATTCTGAACTTCAAGAGCGACATTTTTTGTCTGCAGGTTCTCGTTGATGTTCTTCATGATTGTCTCTGGGTTGTATTCTGCGAGCTTCTGGACAATAGCATTTCTTGCATTGTCACTTGCATTACCGGTTTTTGCTTTTAAGGCATCATAAAAGCCGGTTGAATCATTCTTTTCTTCTTTTTCTTGGGCAGACTTTGGCTTGACAGGAAGCTCTCCGCTCGTTTTTCGGTCTGTACCAAGGGCAATTCCAGTGATTTCAAGATTCTGGGCGTTAAAACGTGCACGAAGGAGCTGAGTGAGGTTGAAATCAAGATCAAGCTTGTCGAACTGGAAGATATTTTTCATGGGCTCGTTTGGATTTGCCTGCTCCAGATGATTTACCGTAACCTGGGCTCCGAAAATCTCCACATTGACCGAGCCGATATCACACCTGGCCCCGAAAATTCCCTGCATTGAGGAACGGAGCGCCATCTTTGCGACAGGATTCTTGAAGAGTGTGACAAGGATTCCGATTGCGGCAATAAAAGATGCCACGGCAATGAAAGGAAGAAGCTTGATTCTGCTTTTGTTGGTCTTGATGCTTTTTACGAGAGTTTTATAACCCTTCAGTTCTTTTTTCGTATATTCGTTAGTTCTTGGAACACGGATAAGCTCTTTCTTTCCTTTGGTATACTTTTCTGAGAACATTGACAGAACCTTCTGCTTGTCCTCAGGGATATAAATTTTTTTGAGGATTTTTGATTCGAACTTCTTCTGTGTGTAAGACTTTTTCAGCATGCCCGGCAATTTTTTTGCG
>CAMOEE010000273.1 GCA_946611835.1 uncultured Treponema sp.
GAGCCGTAGAATATGCCGTTGAGAACAATTCCGTGGAGATGTTCCTGCAGCCCCTCATGGACAGCAAAGATTACAAACTGGTTGGCGCTGAGGCTTTGGCCAGAATCCGTGACGAAAAGGGAAATTTGATTCCGCCCGGTCTTTTTATCCCCATCGCAGAGAAAAACGGCCGCATAAACAGCATGGGCGAGCAGATGTTTGAATCTGCCTGTAAATTCATCCACGAGCACGACATAGCCAAAATGGGAATTTCATGGATTAATGTAAATCTTTCACCGATTCAGTTCCTGAGGCCTGATTTAAACAAACGCTTTTCTGAAATTCTCGAAAAATATCAGGTTGATGCCGAAAAAATTCACCTTGAAATTACCGAAGAGTCCATGATTGATTATGCACTCCTTCAAAAACAGATTCAAAGTATGCGGTCTTCTGGCTTCCAGTTTGTCCTTGATGACTATGGAAGCGGATATTCAAATGTAAGCAGGCTAAAAAAATGTCCTTTTATCAACATCAAGCTGGATATGGAAGTTGTCCGCGATTATTTCAAGGAGCCGGATAAATTCTTGCCGTCGCTTGTGCAGGTTTTTAAGCAGATGAATTTCACGGTTACGGCAGAGGGAGTTGAAACACTGGAAATGGTTGAGTCCATGAAAAATATCGGCTGTGATTTCCTTCAGGGCTATTATTTTTCAAAGCCTTTGCCAGCCCGGGAGTTTGCAGAAAAGTACGGAAAACTGTAAAATAATCTCTAAGGTAGGATTCAATATGAAAGTTTTAGTTATTGGTGGAGCGGGCTATATCGGATCTCATGTCGTAAAGGAATTGATGGCGAACGGCCACAAAGTCACCGTTTTTGACAATCTTTCCAGTGGTTTGCGGGAAAATCTTTTTAAGGAAAATGATTTTATTTACGGAAACATTTTGATTGAGCGGGATTTGGATCTGGCTTTTGCCCGCGGTTTCGACGCTTTCGTTCACCTTGCGGCTTTTAAGGCTGCAGGCGAATCAATGGTGGAGCCGGAGAAATATTCTATCAACAATATCACGGGCACGCTCAACATCATGAATGCGGCCGTAAAGCATAACTGCAAGATTATGATTTTCTCTTCAAGTGCGGCGACTTTCGGTGAGCCACAGTATCTTCCGATTGACGAAAATCATCCTCAGAACCCCATTAACTACTACGGATTCACAAAACTTGAGATTGAGCGCTTCATGGACTGGTATGATAAACTCCGGGGCCTCAAATTTGCGGCATTGCGCTACTTTAATGCGGCCGGATACGACCCGGAAGGTATTGTCTGTGGATTGGAGCAGAAGCCAGAGAATCTTTTGCCTCGTGTTATGGAAGCAGCCCTGGGCCAGCGACAGCTTAAAATCTTTGGAACTGATTACGACACAAGGGACGGCACTTGTATCCGTGACTACATTCATGTAACTGATTTGGCCCGTGCCCATGTCATGGCACTGGATTACATCGCAAAAAACGGCAAATCCCTCAAACTCAACCTGGGAACTGAAAAGGGAACTACGGTCAAAGAAATTATCGATGCTGCCCGAAAAATTACGGGAAAGCCAATTCCGGCAGAAGAAGCTCCCCGCCGCCCGGGCGACCCTGCAAGCCTCTACGCTAAGTACGACCTTGCAAAAGAGCTTCTGGGCTGGGAACCGAAATATAGCGATGTAGAAACGCTCGTAAGAACAACTTGGCTCGCATATACAAAATAATCTGTCGCACGGATGCGACAAAAAACTCAAAATCACAGGAGGTAATTTTGAGTTTTAGTACGACTTGGAATTGAAGAAATTTTCTTAAAAATCTTACAAATTCTCTAAAAATTGCAACAGACTATTTTGCTGTGCTTCGGAAAGGCGGTTGAACTGGTGAATGAGCCGAGTTTGTTTTTCAGTCAGAACGGTTTCGGTGTCGCCTTCTTCAAAAAAGAATTGTGCGAGAGAAATATTGAACGCGGCGCATATTTTTTCGAGCGATGGAATTGTGGGCAAATTTTTTGTTCTGAACCAAGTTGAAATCGTTGATTGCGTAAAGCCCGCCTTTTCCGCAAGCTGATATTCCGACCAACCGCGCTCAATTTTTAACGACCGAATTCTTTCTAAAACATCCATAATTGCAACAATAGTTTAACTAATTCTAAAATCCGTTATTTTTACTTCGTTTTTCCGTTGCAGAAAAGAAAAAAATCCGTATAATATATTACGGAAATCCGTATTAAATTGCTTCGGATTTACATATTATCAACCCAAAGGAGATTTTCTTATGAAGAAAAAATTTATAATTCTTGCTGTTTTTTCAGCAATCAGTACATTATCGCTCGTGTTTATAACAAGTTGTGCTTCAAATTCTTCGGAAAATTCACCGCAGTCTTATGTTAGGCGAACTTACGGAGACAGAGCGGTTTTATTTCCCGAAGATGCTGATGAATGGACTAGCGACCCAATAAATGAAAACAGTGCCATCAGATTCTACAATTCAACAGACAAAGAAGTTACCTTTGAATTCCGCGAGATAAAAACAAGAATGAATCGTGTGAGTTCAGACGAAATCAGGCCAATTCGTGGCAGACAGCAAAAAATCACTCTTCAGCCAAAAGAATATTTTGACCCAGGCTTGTATCTTTACGCTATTGAATATCCCTTATTTGTCTTTGAAGAAGGCTCTAATTTAACGGTCATCGGATACGGTGACACGGCAAAAGAGCACAGTGTGAGCTGGGGTGGCTCAAGCATGAACATGAACTCGGGAATCGGAGTGGGAATGTCAGGCTCTTATCAGGTTCTCGGAGCGTTGTTTGAAATAACAGAAAAATAAAAAATCTTCGTTATGCACGGATAATAAATCCCGTTCGCTC
>CAMOEE010000274.1 GCA_946611835.1 uncultured Treponema sp.
AGGAGTTAAAAATATGAAAGGATTTGAAATCGGACAGGAAGTCGAGACTACGGTCGTTCAGATTTCCAGCGATACAGTTTTTATTGATTTGGGATTGAAAAGCGAAGGCTTTGTTGATAAGGCTGAGTTTTTGGACGCAGACGGCAAATGCACAGTAAACGAAGGCGACAAAATCAAGGTTTACTTTGTCTCATCAAACAGGGACGAGCTTCACTTCACCACAAAACTGAAGGGCGAAAACGCTGACAGCAATGTCCTGGAAAGCGCCTACAACTCAGGCCTGCCTGTTGAGGGCAATGTCACTGCAGAAATCAAGGGCGGCTTTGAGGTCAAAATCGGAAGCAGCCGGGCTTTCTGTCCTTATTCGCAGATGGGCTACAAAAACCGCCTTGAACCAGCCCAGTATGTCGGCCGAAACATGACCTTCATCATCACTGAGTACAAGAACGAAGGCAAAAATATCATCGTCTCAAACCGAAAAATCGAAGAAGAGGCAGAAATTTCAAAAGTCAATTCTCTCTCTGAAAAACTCACGGTGGGTTCGGTCGTCAAGGGAACCGTAAAATCAATCCAGAGCTACGGAGCCTTCATTGACTTGAACGGATTCCAGGCACTTCTCCCAATCTCAGAAATCTCACATGCCAGGGTAAGTGATGTAGCATCAGTTTTGAGCGAGGGTCAGGAAATCGAGGCAAAAATCATCAAGGCTGAATGGAACACGACGAAACCTGAGAGGTCAAAAGTCTCTTTGAGCATGAAAGAGCTTGAGAAAGACCCCTGGGACGAAGTTTCTTCTATTTCAATCGGCGAAAAATTCACAGGAAAAATCGCAAGAATCGCTCAGTTCGGCCTTTTCGTAAATCTGCGCCCCGGAATCGACGGTCTCGTTCATGTCTCACTCCTGCGTGATGTGAATGACAAGACAAACCTCTCAAAGAAGTTCAAGGTCGGCGAGACAATGGATGTAATCGTCCAGAAAATTGACGCGGGCGAAAAAAGAATCAGCCTCGCACCAGCTAACGCAAGCGACGAGCAGGAAGACGATGCGAGCGAGTATCTCAAAAAACAGGATAAAGCAGACGATGGAGATACTTACAATCCGTTTGCGGCCTTGTTGAAGAAATAATGCTTCGCAAGAACAACTTTAAAAGCAATTGAGACAAAAAAAAGGTGGCTTCAGTTTGAAACCACCTTTTTTTATTAGCAGCAAGATTTTAATTATTTGATGTCAATTTCGAAGATGTACATTCCGCCGCCTGATGTGCCACGAACGATGTATTCACCATCTTCTGGAATTGTAACGCTTCCAGTTGAGAATTTTGGAGATTTCATATTCCATTCAGGTGCTTTCATAGAACCAATTTTTTTACCCTGATTGTCAACAGGGCGAATAGAAAAGGTTCGAGATTCCTTTTTGCTACCACTTGTTCCTACGACAGTTACGACCTCGCCTTTTTTAGCTGAGAAAACGATACCATCTTTGATTCCCTTTGTTTCAATTCGCTTTGTGTAAGAAACATCGCCATTTTTGATTGGCTCAGAAGATTTATCTGAAACAAGAATGGTGCTATCGACAAAATATTTGAAATCGCCTTTGATAACGACTCCATCCTTTGCCTCTCCAAGCTCACATTCATCAGCCTTAAGATTTCCGGCCGCGAAAGCGCAGGCAGCCATAGCCATAGCGCAAACCAATGCCAACAATTTTTTCATATTATTTCCTCCAGAATTTTTAATTCTGAAAGAAATAATATAATATCGGAAAAATAATAATCAGCGGTCTTTTTCAACAATTCCGACATATTCGGAAAAGTAAGAAAACTATTAGTTAAAGTCGTCTACTCCGGCGAGGTCGAGAGTTGAGAAAAGGTCGTCGATTGTTTCACGGCGGCGGATTTCCTTTACAGAGCCGTTCTCTCGCAAAAGAAGTTCGCCGCATCTTAATTTTCCGTTGTAGTTGAAGCCCATTGCCCGACCGTGCGCACCGGCATCATGGATGATTACAAGGTCCCCCATGTCGATTTTTGGCAATTCCCGCTGAACGGCGAATTTGTCGCAATTTTCGCAGAGAGAACCAACCACATCGTAAACATGGTCGCGCGGGGCATTTTCCTTGCCTGAGACCGTGACTTCGTGGTAGGCACCGTACATTCCAGGACGCATCAAGTCCGCCATGCATGAATCGAGGCCGATGTACTCGCGGTAAATGTGCTTTTCATGGATTGCCTTTGCAACGAGCCAGCCGTAAGGACCTGTAATTGGCCGTCCGCACTCCCAGTAAATTTCCAGCGGATCAAGGCCTGCGGGAACTACAACACGGTCGTATTCTGAGCGGATTCCCTTTGCGACTACATCATAGTCAACAGGCTTCTGATCCGGCTTGTAAGGGATTCCTAATCCTCCGCCCAAGTCAACAAATTCGATACGGACGCCGAGTTTTTCTTTGACTTCTGCGGCAAGCTCAAAAACGAGTTTCGCTGTGTCAACGAAGAAAGCCGGGTTAAGTTCGTTTGAGGCAACCATGGTGTGAAGGCCGAAGTGCTGAACGCCTTCTTCCTTACAGATTTTGTAGGCCTCGAACATCTGCTCACGGGTGAGGCCGTACTTTGCCTCTTCCGGCTTTCCGATGATTGAGTTGCAGCCGTGTTTCAGAGGCCCCGGATTGTATCTGAAACAGATTGTGTCAGGCAGTTTTCCTCCCAGAGCACTTTTAAGGAAAGGAATGTGAGTGATGTCATCGAGATTGATGATGTTTCCGTTCGCAAAGGCGTATTTGTATTCGTTTGCAGGTGTCTCGTTCGATGTGAACATGACATGCTTGCCTTTGATTCCGCTCATTGAAGAGAGCATAAGCTCAGGAAGGCT
>CAMOEE010000275.1 GCA_946611835.1 uncultured Treponema sp.
AATCCTGCGTGTAATGACTTGAAGCCGCCGTTTCCTCAAAAATCTTCACCACATGGGGGTGGTTTGCCCAGATTATGTCGGCCCTGCATTCCTCGATAATCCGGCGGAAGAATTTTTTGTGGCTCTCGGTGACCTTAATCACATATTCAGGCTCGTCCGTGTGGACTGAAAGCACGAAAAGGTCGGCCTTTGACTCTTCCTGCAATTTCTTTAGTTCCTCTATGAGCTGATTTCTTTTGCTTTCTTTGGAAGGGTAGTAGTCGATGTAAGAGGCGAAGTCGTTGCGGTTAAGAAGCTCGGTGATTGAGACGAAAAGAATCTTCCAGCCATTTTTATGAATTATTTTGTAAGTGAGGGGGCCGCCGCTCTTTTCCTTGAGGCCACAAGCCCAGATTCCCTTGCGGCTGTCAAAATATTTTTTTGTCTGCTTTATTCCGTCAAGATACTGGTCGTTGGTGTGGTTGTTGGTGAGCGAGAAAACATTGAAGCCTGCCTTTATTGCCGCCTCAACATATTCAGTGTGCATGTTGAACTGGGGGTAGGTGTTCCATGGAATGTCGTTCGCAACAGGAGCCTCGATGTTAGCAAAGGCAAGGTCAGATGAAGAAACGAGCGGCCTGATGTCGCGCCAGATTCGGTCAAAGTCAGTAATCTTGTAGTTTGGCGCATGAGCCATGACATCGCCTGCAAAAAGCAGGGAAAGTTCGGATTCGGGGGCTGCGTTTTGAGAAGAAAGGCTTGAGGAAGCATTTTTTGTCGTGGCACAGGAAGAAAAAAGCAGGAGAGAAAGTAAAAATGTCAGAAATAGCTTCTGATTTTTGGACTTGAACTTGTTGATTCTTTTAAAAGGCATTGTTCAATTATAAAGGTAAACTCGAATTTTGCAAATTGCAGGAAAGGAAAACCGAATTTACGGGAAATAGGGAAAGCAATGAAAACGGGGCATTTTTTATAACAGCTGCTTCCACTGAACTCCATCCCCGTTCTGGACATCTCTCGTGAGCTGTGAGCCAATGACATCGTCCAAAAAGCGGGGGTGTAATCCAACTGAAAGTACTTTTTCCGTCCTTAAAACGCCAATATCTTCTATATTAATGACTTCTCCGGCTTTCATTGCTCGCATGAAGTGCAGGCTTCTGTTGGTGCGGCCGTAATTGGCTTCTTCGGCCGGGGCGAGCTTTTTAACCCCGTCGCCAAGGATTTTCTGAATCCGCTCTCCGTATTCGTCTTCCAGCTGCTTCAGAATGTAGCTCTTTGCATTCTCTCCATACTGACGGAAAGCCGCCTGGCACTGGCGGATGCAGTGGCTCATCAGTGCAAACTGCTCGCCTGTCAGGGCCACCGGGTCGTCGAGTCCGTCCGTTTCCTTTGAAAGAGTGATATGCTTTTCTATCATACTTGCTCCAAGAGAGGCTGCAATCGAAGGAACCAGAACCGGGTCCAGAGAGTGGTCGCTCACTCCGCAGGGAATGCCGAAAATCGCCGAGAGGTTTGGAATCACCTTTAAGTTGTATTCTTCTTCCGGGGCAGGGTAACTTGTTATGCAGTGGAGCAGGGTAATATTTTCCCGTCCAAGAATTGAAAGTGCTTCCTCAATATCGGCGAGTTTTGACACTCCTGAAGAAATAATAACCGGGATATCATTTTTTTTGCGGTATTCGGCAAGGTCTTTAAGAAGGGGAATGTGATTGAGTTCCGGCGAAGCGATTTTGACCGCATCCGGATGAATTGAAAGAAGCTCTTCCAGGGAGCGTGGGCCAAATGGCGAGCAGGTGAATTTAGCTCCCTTTTCGTGAGTGTAACGCAGACATTCCTCAAAAAAAGCCGGCTCTACCTCAAGTTCTTTGAATCTTTCGTAAAGGGGAATTTTCCCTGTCGGAAGGTTCACGAAGCCTGTGTCCGGGTGGAGGATTTCATCAGCATAGACCCATTGAAATTTGACATAATCTGCGCCGCTTTCAACTGCACAGTCTATAAGTTTTTTTGCTTTTTCAATATTTCCGCCGTGGGATGTTCCGATTTCCGCGATAATTTCCATGATTTCACCTTAAAATCATTGTATCATAAAGATTTTCTGTGATACAATGAAAATATGCTTAAATCTATTGTAAAATTGTTCAGTGCATTAAATGCCAATGTCAACCCGGGCGAAATAGCTCATGCTTTTTCCTGTGGTATTCTTCTGGGACTTATGCCTAAAGACAATCTTCTCTGGTGGCTGGTCTTCGTTTTCATCCTTTTTATCCGAATCAACAAGCCCATGTACCTCGTCATGCTTCTGATTGCCTCTACCTTTGCTCCCGTCATGGACGGGCTTTTTGACACCGTGGGCTACGCTTTTCTTACGATTCCATCTCTTTCGGGTATTTTCGGCACCCTTCTTGAAATTCCTTTCGTTGGATTCACTAAATTCAACAATTCAGTGGTCATGGGCTCCCTTCTATGCGGCCTTGTGCTCTATATCCCCATGTATTTTTTGGGCCGGCTGCTTGTCTATCTCTGGCGAAAGCACATCACCTTCTGGGTCAGGAAGTCAAAGCTCACTAAGGTCGTGGCAAAACTTCCTTTGCTTTCAAAAATCGCCGGTATGGTAGGGGGTGAGTAAGATGAAAACTGAAAATAAAAAAACAAAAACTGAGAATAAAAAGACTAAAAAGCCTGAGAAAAAATTCCCCGCAAAAAAATTGCCGGGCATGCTGAAAAAGTCTTACACACAGAAGAAGTTCGAGTCAAAAATCCTCAAAAAAATTTATATCCCGGAGGACAAGCAGAAGGTTTTGTCAATGTTCTCAGAGAAGTATACAAAAGGAAAAAAAGAGCTTATCCGTGTTCCAAGAA
>CAMOEE010000276.1 GCA_946611835.1 uncultured Treponema sp.
ATTTCGATTCTTTGGATCAGGAGCCATGCCGCATTTTCATCATGACACTTTCACCAATCAACAAGACTGGTCCTCATCTCCAGTTCCTGGCAGAGGTCAGCTTGCTCTTCAAGAGTGCAGAAAAGCGTGCACAGATTTTGAACACACAGGACAAAGCAGAAGTTATCAAGATTCTTACAGAATAGAATTTTGATGCAGTGTCAAAATGATTCGGAAAGTCCTCGCAAAAGCGGGGATTTTTTCTTTTTTAAAGAAATGCTATAATTTAAACATGAAACTTGAACGATTATTTGAAGTAAAAGAAAGCAAATTGTTTACGATTGAGGGCGAGGGCGTTTCTGCCGGCGGAAAGGCTTTTTGTGTAAAATGGAGCGACGTCGAGGGAAATCCTGAGGAATATAACGAAGATTTCCTTGCAAAATTGCGGGATGACTTAAAGGCCCTTGAAGATAAAAAAGAATTCGTTTTCATTGAGCCTGTATTTGATAAAAATGGTGGAGCAGAGCAGTTCACTGCGGCCATGAAGCATTGTGCCCGCCGAATCAAAGACTGCGTGAGCGTAATCGGTTTTGCTATTCCTGCAGAAATTTTGGCCAGCAAGGCCTTTTACATCGAGGAGCTTTCGGCGAAACATGCTCAATATTGCTTCTTCTGTAAGGAAGATGCAGGTTCTGATATAGTCCGATATTAAGGGTTGAAGCTTTCGTATTTTTTGATAATAATTGCAAAATATTGCACTAAATGCGAAATTTTCGCAAATAAAACAAAAAATTCTTTTCAAATTCCATTGACTAATGACAATTTTTTTGAAATGATAACGGCATGAATTCTTTTAATGCTAAAATTTTCGGCGGAACAATAGCATTCAGCTCCCTTTTGCTTGCGGTATGTTTGCTTGTGTTTACGCTATTGCCGTCTGCTGCCGAAAAGACTGAAGAGCCGGAAAAGGGAATTCCTGATTTTGCCATGCTTAACAGCATCGATTTTACAGAGGAATATTTTGCAGAATCCGGCTTCAAGACAGAATACGCAGACGATTATTCGCCAGAAGATGATGAAGGACTGGCTCTTTACCGCCAGCCTCAATCCCGCCCGGCAGTTGAGTGGTTTTACACTCATGTAACCAGCAACCGTGAAGTAGCCCTTGCAATCCTGGAAAACGCAGACAAAAACGACATTCCTTTGTCACTGGCTTTTTCACTGGCTTTTGTCGAGAGTCGTTTTAAGAGCAATGCGGTTAACTCAAATTCAAACCGTACGATTGACCGGGGGCTTTTCCAGCTCAACAGCGCTACTTTCCCAAAATTGACTGAGGATGAATTCTTTGATCCAAAAGTAAGCGCCAAATACGGAATGAGTCACCTTCGTTACTGCATGGATGTCGCCGGAAACGAAATCACGGCACTGGCCATGTACAATGCAGGCACTTCCCGTGTAAAGCAGAACAAAACTCCCCAGCATACACTCAATTATGTTGCGAAGATTTCAAATTACCGGGTTCACCTTGAGAGCAAGTTCTCGACTGAAGTCCTTGCCTTCTATTCAACAGGCTCGAACAACACGGTTCTTGCAAAGAAATAAAGCACGTTCAACAGCATTAGTTTCACCAAACAAAAAAAAGAGGCTTCCATCGGGAACCTGCCCCAAACATCGCAGTGAGCAAAGCTCAGGCGAGTTTGTGTCAGAACCCCGATTCCGCCTCTTTTTTTGCTTTTCCGAGCTATAGTGTTGTCGCGCTTTATTTTGGCATAGGTTCGGCAACTTCCTTTTTCGAGCGACGACCGCAACATTTCGTTTCGGTGCAGAAGCCTGTTACATCGCATTTTGGCACGAAAAGGTTGTCGCAAATCCACTTCCATTCTTCAGAATATTCACTTAAAGCTTTTTTGATTTCGTTGGCCATGGTGCGGATTTCTATGTAGGCCCTGGTGCAGAGCCGCTGGTTCATCAGGTTTATCATGTTGCGGAGATTGCGCTTGTCCACGATTTTGGTCATCATGCCCAGGGGAAGGATGTTTGCAGCATCTTCTTTTGAGACTCCGGCTTCCATGAGGGCGGCATAGCTTTTACGGATGCTTTCCATACAGTCTTCGTAAGCCTTTTTTGCCTCGACTGATTTTGCGGCTGTGGGTGGAAGATAATAGTCGAATTTCTCGCAGTTTACATAGCGGGTACTTTCCTGAAGGCGTGTGGGGCCGCCTCCGATATGGGTGTAATACTCGCGGATTGCCCGGGCAGAGTAGCCTGAGATGCACAGTTCGATGTCAACATATTCAAGGACGCGGCCGTGACCGCTTGTGATGCAGTCCTTGGCCCGTTTTATGTTCTTTTCAGCCGAATCAATTGGGCTGTTCCAGCAGACACCGGCCATCTTGCCGATTTTCTGCAAGGGAAATTTGTCTGTTGTGTCAAAAATTTGAATCATGATTATTCCTAATTTGCTACTCACAGAGGCACGGAGTTCACAGAGAGACTTTCACAATATATAAAATATACTCTCTGTGTACTCTTAAGCTCTGTGAGGAATTTTATTGTTTATTTCTTTGCTTCCGGCAGGTTTACTATTGCTCCGCTGGCAGTGAGGGGAACATATTCAGGAACCTGGCGGCCGTCCCATTTTTTTGCTTTTTCAAGCTCGATTTCAAGCTCCTTGAGTTTGATTTCGACCTGGTAGTTCTGGGCGACCTTTGAGTTGTAGTAGGCCAGGGCGTCCGCCTCAACCCTCTTTGCCTCGGCGGCTTTCTGAGCCTTAATCAGCTCTCCTTCGGCTGTCTGCTCGGCGGCCTTTTTCTGGGCCTCGGCTTCGGCAACCTGTTTCT
>CAMOEE010000277.1 GCA_946611835.1 uncultured Treponema sp.
GCGGAACATGTGCTTCTGAGTGCCCTGCAAGCGCAATCAGCGAGGCATAAGTTTTTTTATACTTGTCTAAGGCCGCCTTTTTAAGGTGGTCTTTTTTTTTTCGTATTATTCGGTTAAACTTTTCTCATGTTCATAATCCTGCTTTTTCTGGCAGCAATACTGGCTTCGCTTATAGCCTTTCCCCTCTGCCTCATCGCCACAAATTTTCAAAGCGCATACTCAATCTCAGTCTCACTCATAATTCTTATGATTCTGGCTTTCATCGCCCTCAGGCAAATCAAAAAGCAGGGAGCAAGAAAATCGCTGGCTTTCATCACGAAATTTATTATCATAGCGCTGGGACTGGCCTCCTTCTTCGTCATGGTAACAAGCGGCAGAAGGATTTTTGCAATCATGGCCCTTGTCCTCTCGGCAGTCCTTTTTATTCTCGCATCAAAATTCCTCGAACCAAAGAACACGGAACTGAAAACGGAAAAATGAAAATAGCAAGCGGAAAGCGGAAAGTGGAAAACGGAAAACTATGGATTTTTCTAACTGCCTGTGTGTTTTTCTCAGCATCAACCACGCATCTTTTCTCTCAATCGCAAAACACAGACGAGATTCCCTACACCGCCGAAGAGCCACCCAAATTCTTTTCTTTTTCTAGCGAAGATTTCCCAATAATCGAGACACCAAAACCTCAGCCACCAAAATCAGAACGAAAGGCTCAAACCGAGGAAGAGCTTTACGAAATCCGCGCTTACAACGAAAAAATCCGTGCTGAGAACGAAATCTGGCAGCAATACCAGAAAGACATCGAAAGATACAATAAAATCAAGTCTTACCCAAAAAAGCTCCTCAAAAATGCAGAGCAGCCACTTTCACTCTTCTACCGCTATGAAGTCAAAAAAGATTCAGAAAACTATCTCGACACTTTCAACGGACTTTACGCCCGCTTGCAGACAAAACAGGGAAGCCTGGCAAGCATAAACCGAATCTCAAGCCCTGACATCCTGAAGCCCGGCACAATACTGATTCTTCCAATTCAGCAGGGTATGTACATTCCAAAAAAAGCCGAATCAGCCCTGGAAATTCTTCTTCAGAAAGAATTGGCCGGGAAAATCGGCGACGGGACAAAATGCTACGAAATCGACGGAAGTGAATTCTACTTTATTCCCGATGAGAATTTCTCACCGACAATCATGGCTTTCTTCCACGACCAGGGAATGCAGCTTCCCCTAAGCAAAAAAATAGTCACCTCAGAATTCGGCTACAGGACAAGCCCCATCACAGGCCAGTGGAAATTCCATGCCGGAATTGACCTCGCGGCCCCTGAAGGAACGGAAGTCTTCGCATGCAAAAGCGGAAGCGTAAGGACGGTTTCATTCAGTGAAATTTACGGAAACTACATTGTAATCCTTCACAATGGAAAGACAACAAGCCTTTACGCCCACCTGTCAAAGACTCTCGTAAAGCCGGGGCAAACTGTAAAAACAGGTGATGTGATAGGCCAGGTCGGAAGTACAGGAGCCTCCACAGGCCCCCACCTTCATTTTGAGGTCAGGGAAAACGGAACGCCAACAGACCCCGGAAAAATCATAAAAAATTAACAAAATTTCAATAAAAGGGGCCTTTCACAATGGAAAGAAAAAGAAATATGTTTTACAATAGCTCAAGCACTCTTTCTTATGAAAGCGATTTTATTAAGGTCAATTCTTGAAAATACAAAGAGATTCTCAATTCTTGCGCTGGCATTTTTCTCAGCGACTCTCGCCTTCTCTGAGAATTTCCGTGTCCGAAAAATCGTACCCCTGGCTCTCCAGGGCCTCAACGAAAAGCTCACTGTCAGAAGCGGCGTAAACGATGCTCTCCTGGTCACCCTTCCAAAAGATCTGACATACATAAGCGGCATCGAGCTAAACCTCAAGATTCCCGAAGAAATCGTCTCATGGCGTGATTCGGTTGCCTATATGCTCTACGAAAAGCTCAGCCCGGAGCCTGCAGAAAATGAGCAGAGCTACTACGGCGAGAGAACACATGTAGCAACTATTCCTGGCAATTTCTCACTGACGATTTATGTGCCGCTCTCAAGCGACTTCTCTATCAAGGACAATCCATATTCTGTCAAGCTTCCTTCTCCCTCAGATTTCAGAGAAAAGGGCATTTTTCTTCGTTTCATGATGGTAATGAAGGGAGTTCCTGAGTCACTGGAGAATTCACAGATTGAAATCACGGCAAGTCCTGTACTCAAAAATAAAGGCTCCCTCAAACTCAGCGTAACACCTTCTCCAGACGAGGATAAAAAATACTCAGTCTTCATCGATGACAAACCTGTCCAGGATTACGGCAACAAGCTTCTTTCAACAGGAGAGCATCATCTTTCAATCGTAAGCGACTCATACCGGAACGAGCTTCGTACATTCCGGGTTGAGCAGGCAAAGACAACGAGCCTTGAGGTTTCTCTCCGTGGAATCGAGCCTCTTCTTAAGATTCTCTGTCCAAAGGACACCAAGGTATTCCTCGACGACAATCCTTTCACAGTCACAAGCGAGCCTTTTGCCGTCACACAGGGAGAGCACTCAGTCAAATTCATCCTCGGTGACTACGAAATTATAAAAACCGTCTCTGCCCAGAACGGCCGCACCTATTCAGTCAGCCTCAATGTTGATGCGACAATCAACGAAGAAGAATAAGGCTCCACTTTCTCCCAAAATTAAATTTTCCACAAAAATTCTTCTTGTAGAAACTAAAGATTTTGACCATTCGTAACGATAATATATATGTCGGGCACGCAATTATCCCCTCCCACCCATTGGTGCCCGACTTGCCTGATGGGC
>CAMOEE010000278.1 GCA_946611835.1 uncultured Treponema sp.
TTTCTTTCAGAAAATTCTCTCCTGGTATCAAACCCGCATCCTTGCGGGCATTTTTGACTTTGCTTTGTGCCGCATCCTTGCGGCAGGCATTCAGACTCCCTGCACTTCATTTCGTGCAGGGATTTTTTTTGTATAATTTTTTCTTAATAATTGTTCCTTACCTTAAGAAAATGTGCTAAAATATAAAAATCTGATGAAAATCTTCTTCTTGGCATTGATGTTCGTGGTGTTATGTACTTTACCGGTCGGCATCAGAAAATTACTTTCTAAAGACAATTCTCTCTTAAGGCGCATGTTTTATGTCCTCATGGCCGCAAGTATTTCTTTGCTTGCTCATGTCGTTGTTATTCTTTCAAACTCTGAGCATGTGGCACTAATCGCATACTCCTTTTATTTTTCCAGCGCGACATGGATTTCTGTCTTCGTGTTCGATTTCTGCGCCTACTATATAGACAGCAAGCTGAACCGCAGGCTGTTCAAATTCTGTGTCGTTCCTCTTGCAATTCTGGATAGCATTGCAGTTTTCGCTAATATTTTCCATCCATTCTTATATACAGTTTATTTTGCCCGCTGGTTCAGGAATTTTTACATTCAGGCTGCGACAAATCCTTGCTTCATTGTTCATGCGATTTTCAGCCATGTGCTTTACATCTATGCTTTTATACTCCTCTTGCGTACGATTTTAAGGGAGCCGCCGACATTCCGCATAAGATACTATTCTCTCCTCACTTTCATAGTTTTGATTGTTTCGGCCAACCTCATCTATATTTTCACGAGGTTTCCTTTCAATTTCTCAATCCTTGTCTATGCTTTTTGTTTCATCGCTTCTTATTATGTAGTCACGAACATCATACCCAACAGGCTGATTCAGAAAACGCTCGGTCTTATCGCCGACACCCTCATAAACGGAATCGTCCTTCTTGATAATGACGGCAACTGCATCTATGTCAACGCCTTCGTAAAAAATGTCTTCGGCTGTGATGAGAGTAATGTCCTCAAACATGATGTTTTCGTCGATTTCATAAAAAAGAGAATTGCCGCAGAAACCGAGGAGTCTACGACTTTCGCAACGGAACTTGATTTCAGCTGCGGTGACAAGCGGCTTATCCTGAAGATTTCAGATGTATTCCTTAAAGAAAAGGGTGTGACCCTTGGAAAATATTTCCTGATTGAGGACATAACCGAGTCAAAAAATCAGATTTACGAAGAAAAAATGCTCCGAACCCGGGACCGGCTCACTGCCCTCTATAATCAGGACTATTTCTTTGAGAAGGTCGAGCACAGGCTTAAATTTGACCGCTTCACCGCTTATTACCTGATTGTCTCCGACATTGTTAACTTCAAGCTTATCAATGACTTGCATGGAAAGGCCTTCGGAGACACTATTTTGCTGAGAATTGCGGAGTCAATCCGTGCGAATGCTTCTCCCGATGACATTTACGGCCGTCTTTACAACGATCATTTTGTAATACTCATGCCAAAAAGACATTTTGATGAGGAGGCTGTCAAAGCTTCATTCAAGAGCCGGATGTCATATCTGAGCACTTTCTCTTACAATCTTGTAGGTCACATGGGAATTTATGAGGTCGATGATTTGTCTCTACCGGTTTCCGTGATGTGCGATCGTGCTTTCCTTGCCCTCCGTTCAATCAAAAATGACTATAAGAATTCGATTGCCTATTACGACGACAGGCTCCGGCTTGAGGTTTTGCAAATGCAGATGCTCATGAACGAGCTTCCTCAGGCGATGAGGGCCGGCCAGGTCGTCATGTATTTGCAGAGCCAGGTCAAAAAAGACGGAAGCCTGGTTGGTGCCGAGGCTCTGGTCCGCTGGCTGCATCCGACCCGTGGCGTTATTCCGCCGGCAGAATTCATTCAGGTAATCGAAAAAATCAACATAATTTCTGATGTTGACCGCTATGTCTGGGAATGTGCGTGTGCTAAGCTCTCCGAATGGAAGAAAATGGGGCGTGCTGACCTCACGATTTCCGTCAATATTTCCGCAAAAGATTTCTTCACAATGGACTTGTACGAGGTTTTCACAGGCCTGGTAGAAAAATACGATATTTCACCAAAGAATCTGAACCTTGAGATTACGGAAACGGCCATCATCTTTGATTTGGAGAATCAGATGAAACTTCTGGACCGGCTCCGCAAAGAGGGCTTTATCGTCGAAATGGACGATTTTGGAAGCGGTTATTCCAGCCTCAATATGCTCAAGGATATTTCTGTTGATGTCCTCAAGATTGATATGGCATTTTTACAAAAGTCAAAGAATGACCAGAAAAGCCGCTTGATTCTTGAGAAAATAATAATGCTGGCAAAGGAACTTGGCATGAGGGTCGTAACCGAGGGAATCGAAAACGACAATCAGATTGAATTCCTTGCCGCCGCCGGTTGCGACTTGTTCCAGGGATTTTTCTTCTCCCGCCCGATTCCGGTTGAAGATTTTGAAGAAAAGTATTTTAAATAATTAGGAGAGAACAAATGGACGATACATCAAAAGAGAGTGAGCTTACTTCAAAAGATCTGGAAGGTGCTCTCCGGGAGATGTGCAAGCTGCTTGCAAAAAACGGTAACTCGGATTTTATCTATGATTTTTTTGGCTGTCTTTTCACGCCTGCCGAAATGAATGACTTTGCCAAAAGGTGGCTTCTTGTGCGTGAAATCGACAAGGGAACTACCCAGCGTGAAATTGCCAAAAAATTCCACATATCTCTCTGCAAAATCACCCGTGGTTCAAGGGAATTAAAAAAGGAAGATTCAGCATTCCGAAAATTGCTTGATTACGCAGATTCT
>CAMOEE010000279.1 GCA_946611835.1 uncultured Treponema sp.
AGCTTGCTACTGAGGTAAAGGCAGAAAAAATTCTAGGCACCATCGAATACGACTATCCTGCTTTTCATCTGACCATGCACTGTATTTTATGCTTTATTGTGAGCGGAAAGCTTGAGCTATTGGAGCATGAAAATGCCCGCTGGCTTACGAAAGAGACCCTCAAATCCGTAAATTGGCTTCCAGCAGATGAATTGATTTTGGATAAAGTTGCTATGATTTTATGCAGTAAAAACTCGTAGGTAAGTCGCAAGACTTGCCCGTTTCCTGCTGACATGCTGATTTTGGATAAAGTGGAAGACCTTCTATAAACTAAATCATGCCTCTTCCACAATCTCCCGCATCTTCTTCGCATTTCTTGCTCCGCTGCCGTTTGGGTGATTGTTAAAAAACATCTGTACCCGCTTTCCTTCGTTCATAGCCTGTTTTACGACCGGAACAAATTCCTCTAGCTCCTCATCCGAGTAATCATAGCAATATCTCGCAGAACCATTCTTCCCAAAGTTCGAGGGGTTTTGCTCATCCGGGCTTTCGTGGCAATACCAGGTATCCGCATTTCGACCGTGCAGCCTGATGTAAGCATTTTCCCCCACAAAAGGAGTCTTTAGATTCTTTCCGTCTGGCAGATTCCTCAGTTTGGGCATGTCGCAGAAAACAATCCCGGCCTTTCGTTCTTCCAGTCCCTCAAAAACGCTTGGTCTCACCCATTCCCTGTGCCGGAACTCAACCATCGCCTGGAAGCCTTCAAAATTTTCAATCAGCTTTGCTAGGTAGATTCTGTTTTCTGCAGTGTAATGAAAGCTCTCTGGAAACTGAAAGAGCACGGCACTCAGCGCATCTTTTTCTTGCAATGGGGCTAGGGCCCTCTTGAAATCATTTGCATCGTCTTTCCACTTTGTAAAAATCTCATGAGTCAGAAGCCTGTTAGCCTTGACGCTGAACCTTAGTCGTCCTTCACTCCGCTCCCAAAAAGAAATCAATCTCTCTTTCGTTGGCATATTGTAAAAAGTATTGTTTACTTCCAGCGCATTGAAAACCGTGGAGTAGTATAAAAGAAAATCTTTTCGTTTGAGGTCAGCGGGATAAAAAATGCCCTTCCATTCCGGGTAATCGTAGCCGCTCGTACCAATCAGTAGCTCTGACATATTTTTCCTCTAAAACAAATCCAGCATGGAATCCAGATAAATCGCCTCACGCACTTCAAGCTGACACTCGGGCCTGGTCATGTAATATAAGATAAATTCCAGCAAAATTGCGCTTCCAAGACCCCGGCCCTCAATCTTGAAGTTTGAGAAACCCTGTGGAAGATATTTTTCCTGAATGTCATTTATTCCGATAAAGCCTGGATTTTTCATTGCCCTTGAAAAACGGTAGCCTTCCGCCCCGTCACGGGAAAAACATTCATGGTCGGCCACATCCTCGCCAAGATTCTTACGGCTCACATTCTCGTAGCAGGACGCTCTTTGAGTGCAGCCGAAGTCACAGCATTCATTGCACAAAAACTCGACTTTGTCTTTTTGATTTTTTGATAGCCCTTTCAGTCTTTCAAATCTTTTGTTGAGCCTGAAATCTGGAACGACATATTTGAAATCATCTCGGTTAAGTTCGGCCTCAAAATCTTTAAAATCGGTCAGAACTTTCGTCGTAGATGAAACAAAATAAAAGCGGGAAAATTTATTTTCAAGATAATGTAAAAGCAAATCCGAGTGAACGATAATTCCGGTTTCAACTAAAGAATTTTGAAAAATCCCGCATAGAGAATTGCATTTTTTGTCAGAAAGATGCTCCTTCCTTATCAAAGAATTGCTGAAAGTCAGCCTGGGAGAAATCCCAAAATCATCCATAAGTTTTAGGACACCCTTTGAATCAGCCTGACCGTCACTTGTGCGTCCCCCTCCCCAAAGGCAGTCCTGAGGAGAGCCATAAATCGAGGCAATCTCGCACCATTCATAGAAAAATTCCCTGTGCATTCGGTAAAGAGGGAGAAAGACCCGGTAAAAATCATGGAATTCAAAGAGTCCCGGGAGATGATAATGTGCCCTTGTTTTATTTTCTTCTGTCATTACTCGTACTTATTTATTTATCCTGTAGCCGATTCCCCGCACGGTTTCGATAATCTTCTGGTTATTAAGCTTCTGCCTCAAAAGCCTGATGTGAACATCCAGAGTGCGGCTTTCAATTTCCTTGTCATAGTTCCATACGGTTCCAAGAATCTGTTCTCTTGTGACAATCTCGCCTTTGTTTTCCATGAGGAGAAGAAGCAGGTCATATTCTTTTACGGCAAGCTGAATCTCGTTGCCCGAAACAAAGACCTTCCTGCTCTTTGTATTGATGATTACATTCTGTACGCTTATAAGATTTTTTTCTGAGCCGTCGGCCAAAATTGAGTCATTCAGATTCGGTTGGATTGCCTGAATCACGCCAAAAACGCAGTCTCCGGCTTTCTCAATCTTGCGGACAATATCCATATAGTTCAGCTCGGCTTTTACATTGCTTCCGTTCTCAATCCTTTTGCGGCTGGCCTTTTTAAGCTCGGCTTTTGACTTGTCAATCTGATCCTCGACCTCAGAAAGAAGAACCTTGTCAATTTCTGACAGGCCAAGGGCAATATAAGTGCAGGTCTGGTCATAGAAAACATGGACCCTCTCAAAATAGGAGATTAATTCCCTGCTCTGACTCTCAAAGGCCGAGGATTCCGTATCTTTCTTGAATTTGCAGACCGTGTGCATCATTGAGCAGCACTCGTCGCTCAAATCCTCAAGATTCTGGACGATTGAAATCATGTGGGCAAAATTGT
>CAMOEE010000280.1 GCA_946611835.1 uncultured Treponema sp.
ATGCGCCCAATCTGGGGTGATGACTACTCAATCTGCTGCTGTGTTTCTGCAACTCAGACTGGTAAAGAAATGCAGTTCTTCGGAGCACGCGCTAACCTTGCAAAAGCCCTTCTTTACGCTATCAACGGCGGAAAAGACGAGGAAGCAGGTCTCACACCAGGCGTTCAGGTAGGACCGGAGCTCGCTCCAATCACTTCAGAATATCTTGATTATGATGAAGTTATCGCAAAATACGATGCAATGCTTGACTGGCTCGCAGGTCTTTATGTCAATGCACTCAACGCAATCCACTACATGCACGACAAATACTACTACGAGGCAGCTGAGCTGGCTCTCGAAGACACAGATGTCAAACGAACATTCGCTACTGGTATCGCAGGCTTCTCACATGTCGTTGACTCACTTTCTGCAATCAAATATGCAAAAGTCCGAGTTCTCCGCCGTGACTTCGACATCCATGACCGCAAAACAAAGGCTGTCATCGGAACAGCAAAGAACATGGCTTACGACTTTGAGATTGACGGCGACTTCCCACGCTACGGACAGGACGATGACCGCGCAGATGACATCGCAGTATGGCTCTTGAAGACTTTCATCGGCAAAATCAAGAAGCATCACACATACCGCAATGCAGAGCCGACAACTTCTATCCTTACAATTACTTCAAATGTTGTTTACGGAAAAGCAACTGGCGCTTTGCCAGACGGACGAAAGGCTCACGAGCCATTCTCTCCAGGAGCTAACCCGGCTTACGGTGCAGAGACAAAGGGTCTCGTAAAATCACTCAAATCTGTGGCTAAGCTTCCTTATCACTATGCTCTCGACGGTATCTCAAACACACAGACAATCAACCCGTCTGCTTTGGGACACGACGAGAACGAGCGAATCGACAACCTCGTAAACGTCCTCGACGGATACTTCTCACGCGGCTCACACCACTTGAATGTAAACGTCTTCGGCGTAGAGAAGCTCAAGGACTGTCAGGCTCACCCAGAGAAACCGGAATATGCAAACTTCACAGTTCGCGTTTCTGGTTACGCAGTTCGCTTCATCAACCTTACAAAAGAGCAGCAGGACGACGTTATCGCTCGTACTTGCCACGCAAGCCTGTAAGATTAAACTGAAATAGTTTTAACCACAGATTACACAGATGGCACAGATTATAAATTTCCTTAATTGAAAAATCTGTGTAATCTGTGACATCTGTGGTTTATTTTTTTTAACCTACATGATTTTGTTACAACGAATCGTGCTCGGTTTTCATAGGAATTTGAACACCACTACCTACAATACGCTTCGCAGTGCTATAATCCCTTGCAATTATTAATTTGACAAATCGTGATTTGACAAATCGTGATTTGTCAATTACTATATCAGTATGAATGACTTTCAGGGAAGAAAAAGCGAACTTGACTTTTTGGAAGAAAAATACAACAGCCAGGACGGACAGCTGGTTATAATTTATGGTCGCCGTCGAATAGGAAAAACAGAAACCATAAGTCACTTCTGTAAAGGTAAAAATGCCGTCTTTTACACATGCACGCAAACAGAAGACATAAATCAACTCAAAAATTTCAGTACAAAGCTACTGTCATTTAATCTGCCGCAATCTAAATACATTACAGAATTCAATTCATGGGAACAGGCTTTTTTGGCTATCAAAGACATTCCTTCTGCTGATGAAAAAAACAAATCATCGTAATAGACGAATTCCCCTATATGGCAAAAGAAAACCCGGAGATACCTTCCATACTGCAAAAACTATGGGATACGGAACTCAAAAAGCAGAAGATTTTGCTCATTTTATGCGGAAGTGCAATGAGCTACATCGAAAAAGAAATTCTGTCAGAAAAAAATCCACTTTACGGCAGAGCTTCAGGAATATACAAAATGCTTCCTATGCCATTTTCTGATTCATCACTCTTTTTTCCCAACTGGAATACTAAAGACAAGGTAATTGCACATTCTATATTAGGCGGCATTCCTTATTATCTAAGTCAGTTTGATTCACAAAAAAGCTTAAAAGAAAACATCTGCTCAAATATTCTCAAAAAGGGGGCAATTCTTTATTCAGAACCGGAATTTTTAATGAGGCAGAAGCTGAGGGAACCAGCGACTTATAACACAATAATCCAGACAATCGCCATGGGTCGCACTTCCTTCAATGATATTCAGCAGGCAACCCTGATTGAAAAGGGCAAGCTTTCCGTATATCTCAAAAACCTGATAGAACTGGGCCTTTTAAGCAGAGAATTCCCAGTATTAACCACAGGAAAAGAAAAACAAAATGCACAAAGAGGTATTTATAAACTGCACGATTTGTTCTTCCGCTTCTGGTATCGCTTCGTCTTTCCAAATTATTCTTCCCTGGAATTCGGTGACTGGGAAAACATTTACGATTTAATAGTTGCCCCCCAATTAAACGAATTTGTTTCTTTTCCCTTTGAAGATATTTGCATTGAATGGCTCAGGGCGAAAAACAAAAAGCGTGAACTTCCATTTATATTCACAAAGATTGGCCGCTGGTGGGATAAAGATGTCGAGATTGACATTATTGCCTCTAACGAAGAAAAAAGTGAAATATTGAGTGCAGAATGCAAATTTCATAATTCAGCCGTAAATGATGCTGATTTACAAAAACATCTTAACAAAAATCTCTCAAGTCTGAAGAAAAAAGATAATGCAATTGTGCATCTCTGGTATTTTTCCTGGAACGGCTACACGCCTAAAGCCAGAGAATTTGCAGCGGCGAATAATATGACGCTCATTGAGGGAAAAGATTTGGG
>CAMOEE010000281.1 GCA_946611835.1 uncultured Treponema sp.
CGACCTTGCAAAAAAAGACAGTCTTGGCTCCACCATGGAAGAACGCAGCAATATGTACAATCCCATGTATTATTTGAGCAAAGCCTATAAAGGTTACAAGAGCGCAAAGGTGGCAAAATTCTGGCGAATTCATGCGGGAATCTTCCAGGGAGACACCGCAGTCAGCACGGAAATGGACTATGCCCTTGCCCTCAAAAACTACGGAAACGAAGTAAAGTCAGTTGATTTTACAGAAGTCTGGGGACTCTACCACACCGAAGCTGAGAGGACAGGCACTTCAACCGGCAATCTGATTGCCTGGATAAAGGAGTGCTTAAAGTAAAAAACTTACTGGTGGCAAATACAACACTCGAAAACGCAGCGTCCGCTTTCTTTTATGTGGATAAAGGTTTTGCCACCATTTTCATCATCACGGCGGAAAACACGGAGGGTCTGCCCTTCCCTGCTTTCCCCTGTGTAATGAACTTCAATGTCCGTAATTTCATGAGTCTGTAAAAAATCATCATTAAAAACGCAGAGAGCCAGCTTAATATACTCGATGTTGTTCATGTGATGGGACATATCGATATGACAAGAACGGATAATCTGCTCAAAAACAAATTCTTCTTCCTTAAAGTCAGAAGGGAATCTTTCAAAGGCCTCAGTGTAAACTGGAGAAGGGAAATTTTCTTTTGGATAAGGAAGATCCGTCAGCTTTTGCGGCCTGTGATTTTCAAGGCTGAGAACACAGGCTTCTTGATTTGCCAGCAGAAGCTGCTTCCCGTTTTTATCTAAAATTTCAGTGTTGACATGAGTCCTCATCCCCGCATTGTCAATCGGGAAAGTTTTTGCAGTAACAATCTCACGCCAGTCAGGCCGTCTCAAAAAATGAACCTTTGTTTTCGTAAAGACCCAAAAATCATTGAACTTTTCCCGGTAAATTACGCCGTCACAGCCCAGGGCATTAAAACATTCAGTCAGATTGTCCTGAACCATAAGCACAGACTGGGCAATTCCCATGCGCAATGAAGAATCAATAAAAGCCGAAGAAATTTCGCGCTCGCTCGTAAAAGTAAGATTTTCAAAAGTTGCCATAGCCTCAGTATATCACAAAAGACAAGGAACAAAAAAGATGTAAAAAAGATACAGCCGCTCACCCACACACTCGTACAAGCTTTGGACTTTGTGATATACTTTTCATACATTTTAATTTATTACGAATAGCAAAACTATGAACAAGACAAAGCCCATTTCCCGCATCATTTTTTTCTCTGTTATCGCTCAAATCATCAATCTGCTTGGAATTTTTCTCATAAGCGATACACTTCATATTCCTCTTTTTATGGATACAATCGGCACTGTATTCATCGTATTTTATGCAGGCTTAATACCCGGACTTATTGTAGGACTCAGCTACAATATGTTCCGGGTTTTCTTTATCATGTTTTTTTACGGGAATCCTTTTTATCCCTGGGAAAGCCTGTACTCCTTGTGCGGGGCTGCGATTGCTTTTTTCACATGGTTTCTTTATTGGAAAAAACGGAATTTCTATCTTACAAGGTCAATTGCTTTCTTTTATCTTATTTTGATTTCACTTGTAACAGCCTTTGCTTCAAGCGTTATCGGCGGTACAATCGAAGTTCTTCAAAGGCTTTTCTTTAATGACCAGGCCTATCTTAATCCTGTTAATAATTTTGTAGTGTCCTTCCTTGGGCAGCATTTCGGTCTCTGGATTTCCTGTATTTTTTCCCGAATTCCCATTAGCCTTCTTGACCGCCTTATCTCTACTTTTTTGGGTGCAGCAATTTACCAGCTTGTAAAACTCTGGGAGCAGTCACAAGCGCCCCAGAACCAAATATAATTGCAAAGATTATACTCTTTCCCTATACTTTCCATATGGCAGAAAACACTTTGAAAAAAATCAATGAGTTTGCGACTCGCGAGTTTTTAAAAAAAGGCTTCCGAGGGGCATCTCTTCGCGAAATCGTCAAAAAGGCAGGTGTCACGACCGGGGCATTTTACGGCTACTACAAAAGCAAGGAAGAACTTTTTTCGGCTCTGGTAAAGCCTCACGCAGATACAGTCGCAAATATTTTCGGGGGGTTGATCGAGAAGTTCAAGCAGCTTCCTAAAGAAGAATGGGCGGCCAACATGGCAACTTTCTCAAAGCAGGGAATCGTGCAGATTTACGAGTACGCTTTCAATCACAAGGACGCTTTCCGCCTTATTCTGAATGCCAGCGAAGGAACTGATTTCGAAGACTTTGTTCACAAAATGGTCGAACAGGAAATTGAAATCACCCATGTTTTCTACAAAGAAATGGAAAGTCAGGGCTATAAACCTTATGCTTTTGATCCCACCCTTGAACACATAATTATTTCCGGTGAATTTTCTGCTGTCTTCGAACTCATTATTCACGATGTTCCTTTTGAATCAGGCATTAAATGTGCAGAAAACATCCATGACTTTTACGAAGCCGGCTGGCAGAGTGTTCTTAAAATTAAGCAATAAAATTTAGGGGAAAAGCCTTTCCCCTGCGTCACACTTAGGGAACGGGCACTGCGTTAGCAGGGCAAAAACGCTTGAGAAGCGTTTTTAGTGAGTCTCCAAAGAGCTATGCTCTGCAGGCGTTGTGCCGCACCCCATTCTCCTAGGGGCTCTGCCCCTAAATCCCCTAATAAAGTGCCAGACAATTACTTGAAGTTCAATCTCTTGTCCTAATATTTTTTTTGTGCTATAACATTGTTATC
>CAMOEE010000282.1 GCA_946611835.1 uncultured Treponema sp.
GGGCGAAGCGAGCCTCTTCTGGCCCTTGACGGCGATGTGAATGAAGCAGGGGAGTCCAGCGGAAGTTGCGACGGCCTTTCCCTAATCCGCCGCCTTGTGCCCCAGTGCTACCAGCATTTGAACAGGAACGGAGTTTTGATTATGGAAACCGGCGAGTACAATGCTGAGGCGACAGCGGAGCTTTTTAAGCAGGCAGGCTTCCGCAACATTCACATTGAATACGACATGAACGAGATGATGCGGGATGTCGTGGGAGTAAAGTAAATGACCCCTTTGGAAAAGTATTACAATAAATTCAAAGAAGACCACAGACTCACCACCCGGCACGGAATCGTGGAATTCACGGTTTCGATGAAATACATCCATGATTTTGTGGAACTTGTGCGGGCTTCGTCTTCGTCTTCGCTCAATGACCGGCGGGAAAATTCTGAAATCAAAATTCTCGACATCGGGGCAGGAACCGGCCGTTATTCAGTGGCACTCTCTAAAGAAGGTTTTGATGTTACTGCGGTGGAGCTTGTGGCCCACAATCTGGAAATCTTACGGAACAAACACGAAAATGTAAAATCCTGGCAGGGAGATGCCCGAGATTTGCACTTTTTGCCCGATGAAAGCTTTGACATCACACTCCTTTTTGGCCCCATGTATCACCTTCACTCTGACGAAGACAGGCTCCTTGCGCTGAACGAAGCAAAACGAGTCACAAAAAAGGGCGGATTTATCCTTGTGGCATATCTGATGAATGAGTATGCAGTTTTAAGCTACTGTTTCCGTGAAGGGAAAATAAAAGAAGTGCTGGTAAAAGGCACTTTAACGGCCGACTTTCACACGATTACCAACATCAATGATGACCTGTACAGCTACACCAGAATCGAAGATATGGACCGCCTAAACGAAAAAGCTGGCTTAAAGCGGGTAAAGAGTTTTGCCCCGGACGGAGCGGCCGATTACATGAGGCGTGAGCTGAACGCTCTGGACGAAGAAAGTTTCGCACTTTTCATCGAATACCAGATGGCGATTGCGGAACGCCAAGATTTGCTAGGTGCAAGTTCCCACACGGTGGATGTACTTAGGAAAAACTAAAAATGTTGCTAGAATAAAATGCCGCTAAGCTTGGGCTTTTTCAGTTCATTTTTTGCAAACCTTATGATATACTTAAATTACAGAGAATACCGTGTAATGTCTGTAAGGAAGGTGTATGAGGAGATATTTAAACTCAGTTTTGCCCTTGTTTTTTCTCATTATGCTGATTTCACCAATTTTTTCTCGGGAGCTTCAGGATGAAAAAGAAAAAATTGAATCTGCGATAAGCATTGCGGAAGATTCAACATCAAAATCTTCGAAGCAGAATGAAGACGAAAACGCTGTCGCAGAAACGAAGAGCGGAATCGAACCAAAGTGGGAGTTTTCGGCTGGGGCAATCGGTGTTTTTTTAAATAAACCGGAGATAAAGGCGGGCAATACGCATTTTTCTGGTGTTGACAGTTTTGAAGCCTTTCTTTTACCCGATGCCAGTGCTGATTTTTCACTTAAATTTTATAAAAACAGTGCATTTCCGCTTCTTACAATCAAAGCATCGACTGCCCTGACACTTCTCTATCTCGAAGAATCTGTTTCTCTTTCCGTTCCGATTCCTTTTTTCCCGCTTGTCAGTTTTAGTGTAGGAGCAGAAATTTTAACAGGTCTTTTCTACAATTATGGTGTCTACGATCCAAATAAAAAAGAATACGAAGAAAATGGTGGTTTTCAGAACTTTCAGTATAAATTCTCAGGGACTGCGAACCTTTTTCTGCCTTTTAGCAATAAAATGACTGTCCTGGGGTACTATGAGCTTGCTTATGACGGCTTGACGGGAGCGGCAGACAGCGATTTGTGGACTGGCGGAAACTTCAACGGGCTTTCACACAGCGCAGGTGTTGCCGCACTCTATTATCTCCCCGCAAAACTTGATCTCATCGGTTTTTTGGGTATAACGACCGCAAAACTTGATGATTCTTCGCTCGACAGCCGCTATTCTGACTTTGACGGCACATTCAGGTCATATCTTGTTTCGCCCTTTGCCAATTTTTCGTTCAACAAAAAGAATTCGCTCTTTTTGCTCGCTCCATTTGGCAATCGCAGAAGTTTCTCCGTTTTGCATAAAGATTCTGACGAAGAACCTCTCTTGAAAACAAGCGGAAGTGAATGGGCTTGGATGGGAATCATTTTGAAATACACCCATAAATTTTAAGCTTCATTCACCAGCCTGCCGGTCAAAAACTTGTCACGACAGGATGTCGATCATTTCCCTGAAATAGTGATTTTCGATTCTTGCCTCGTTCATAAATTCGCCGAAGGAGGCGTATTTTTTGCCCATAAAGCGTTCGCCAAAGACAATCAAATCATTGCCCTTGTCGTCCCGGTCGTAGGTAAGATTGTAATTCTTTCCGTTGTAGGTGAATTCAAATTCTTTTTTAGTGTTTATCAGAAAAATCAAGTCATCTTTTGTCATAAAAACTCCCGTAAAAACTCAGCGCTAAGGATTGGAGTGGCGCGAAGCGTTGCGTAGCAATGAAGCGATAGCGAAACCACGCAAAGCCTGACCTGCCGTAAGGCAGGGAGCGCCCGACTGCTAACTGCTAACTCCTCACTCCTAACTCCTAATTCCTAACTTTTCACTAATCCTTGAGGCAACCTTTTCCCCGTCCATGGCCGAAGAACCGATTCCGCCTGAATAGCCTGA
>CAMOEE010000283.1 GCA_946611835.1 uncultured Treponema sp.
AGAACTTAAAACTCACACACGCTGTAACTTGTGCTTCTTCCGCCGGCTTCTTCCTTTTTTAAGATTCCCCTTGAAGTGAGGGCCTTGATGTCACGGGTGGCGGTGTCCTGGGAGCACTTGCAGAATGCGGAGATTAGCAATAATATTCTCCGCAAAAAGTGCGGATATTAGTGATGATATTCTCCGCATAGTTTGTACGGATGACTGCTTCGGCATGTTAGAACTTAGTAAAATAAAAAAAAGCGAGTACATGAATGTGCACCCGCTTTGGAAACTGTATTATAACCTTATTAGAATGTGAAACTTACGCCGACTTTAGGTACAATCAGAAAACCTGAAATGTCAAGTGATGCAGATGTGTCATACAGCTTTGTACCAAGAGCCTCTGCTTTATTTTTAAGTTTTGCACTGCCTGTCGCATAGAAGAAACCTACATCGGCGAATGCACCAAAGTGTTTGTTGAAACGATAGGTAAACGCTACTTCCGGTCCGAAATAAAATTCAATGGGAGTAAGTTTTCTTTCGCGGTCAGCAACAACTGTAGAACTATAAGATGTAGTAGTGTATTTCTCTTCTAATTTATAAGAGCAGATTGATAAACCGATATTTCCTGTTAAAGTAAGAGTCATTTTTTCATTATGAATGAATGACCATCCAAAACCGGCATCACCCAAGAAATTTACACCGCTGACAGATTCATCCCACAAGTCTTTGGTACTTGCACGGGCTAGTCCCAAATCAAACTTGAAAGTAAAACCACTATCGCATACATGCGTAAAATCAACAGTTCCACCAACTCCAGTAGATGAAAGATCCTTAGATACCCCATCTGATTTCAAAGTTGCTGGATGAATCGGGAAAAACGCTCCCAAATGTACCGTATTCTCCGCAAAGGCAAATGTAGTGAGCATTGCGCTAGCAACTAAAGCCAATAATCTTTTCATTTTTTTCTCCTAATTCTTAAATGAAATCGTTTATTTTGCGGCAAAACCGAGCACAGCAAGGTTTTGCCGCAATGAGATTAGTCAATCTCATTGCCCATTATATAATGGGCGCTTATAACTCTCCGCAATGACGAAAACATCATATTTCAATTTTCCGGGACTCTGTTAAAATATGGACTAGAAAATTGCTTGATTCGTGATATACTGTAAGTAGGAGGTAAGAATATGCCTTACGCTGTGTTGGAACAAAAACTTCGTATGGTGAGCGAGCAGGATTTTGATTTTGTCTCTCGTTTTTTGGATATGGTGCTGGCTAGTAGTCAGAATCGCAAAAAAGAAAAGCAGAATGAACAATATCTCGCGATGTTAGACAGAAGCTATGAACAGCTTGAAAAAGGTGAGGTCGTTGTAAAATCAATGGATGAGCTGCGGGCAATGGAGAACGATTGATGAATGATTTTACATTTACAAAAGATGCGTTCTCTCAATGCTTGTAAAGGTCATTATGAAAGTTAAAAAATCAATCGATTTTTGCGCTTGATTCAGAAAACTGATGTTTGCAAAACTCGATTCCCCCTTCCCATCTTTTCACTTATCCGTTTCCAATTCTCAATTTTTTTGCTATAATCCTCCCGTAATGATAGAAAATATTTTTGACATTAAGCACGAGTCTTCTGATGGAAAAGCCCGCACGGGAGTCCTTCATCTTCCCCACGGAGACGTTCAGACCCCTGTTTTCATGCCTGTTGGAACCAACGCCACCGTCAAGGCACTCACAAAAGACGACCTTGAGGAAATCGGTTTTGAAATCATTCTTGCAAATACATATCACCTTTATCTGCGTCCGGGGCCTGACATCATCGAAGAAGCCGGCGGCCTGCACGGATTTTCCGGCTGGAAAAGAAATTTCCTCACCGATTCTGGCGGTTTTCAGGTCTGGTCTCTTTCAAAATTGCGGAAAATCACCGAAGAAGGAGCTCTTTTCTCTTCAAACATAGACGGAAGCCGCCACATGTTCACCCCGGAGAGGGTAGTGGACATACAGGCTCAGTTCAACTCGGACATTCAGATGCAGCTTGATGTCTGCACGGGCTTCGGAGTGGACAAAAAAGAAGCGATTCACGCCCTTGAAATCACCAAAAACTGGCTTCGACGGGCAAAAGAAGAGTGGATTAAAAAATGCGATTCTGGCTACAAGGGCGTCCTCATGCCAATCGTTCAGGGAAATTTCTTTGAGGATTTGCGAAAACACTCGGCAGAGTTTGTAAGTGAAATGGATCTGCCTGCAATCGCCATCGGAGGCCTGTCTGTAGGGGAACCGCCTGAGCTTTTCGCCTCAATGCTCGACTTCACCGTGAACTATCTTCCAAAAGAAAAGGCAAAATATGTCATGGGAATCGGCACCCCGGACTACATTCTGGATGCCGTTCACTCTGGAATCGACATGTTTGACTGCGTTCTTCCCACCCGAAATGCCCGGAACGGAAGCTACTTCACCCGGGACGGAAATCTGCCGATAAAACAGGAGAGGTTTGCCCGGGATTTTGGCCCCCTTGATCCTGAATGTAACTGCAAGGTCTGCCGCTCTTATTCCCGAGCCTATCTCCGCCATCTCTTTAAGTCACAGGAAATTTTGGGAAGCATGCTTGCAAGCTATCACAACCTTTATTTCCTCCACAATATGATGGCCGAAATCCGTAACGCTATCCAAGAAAACAGGTTTGAAGAATATAGAACGAATTTCTTGAAGCGATACCATTC
>CAMOEE010000284.1 GCA_946611835.1 uncultured Treponema sp.
GATTGCTCAGTCTGGGATTTTACGGCTTCAGGAACGACAGAGACCGGGCGAGTTCTTCCCGGTTTTTGAAGGGGATGACTTTACTGCCATTCTTTCTTCAAAAGACTTGTGTATGATTGACCATTTGGCGGACATGAAGAAGGCCGGGGTTGACGCAATCAAGGTCGAGGGCCGCATGAAGTCAACTTATTATGTTGCCATGGTTGCCCGTGCTTACAGAAAGGCCCTCGATGCCCTTGAAGGAAAAATCTCAGCTGAGGAAGCAGCTCCTTTTATCGCTTCGCTGGAAGATGTCGCTCATCGGGAGGCAACGACAGGCTTCTATTATAACCGGGGAGACGCAGACAAAACCACAATCGGTGCCAGCGATTCTCCTTATCTTCTGGCGGCAGGACTGGGCCAGCCTTATTCTGCAGAAGAGACCGAAAAAATCTTTGCGGCGGGCGAAAAGCTTGTGGCTGACAGAAAAGCCGAGCTTGATGCCATGCATCCGGCCGCCCGGGAAGCTGCCCTGCGTGACCTTGAGCAGCATCCGGAAAAGAAAATTAAAATCTGCGGGAAGAGGGAAGGCTGGAAGGTCTACCCTTACGATGCCCTTAACCGTGTCGATGCGGGAACGGAGCTTGAATTTGTCTCTCCGTCAGTCCTGGCTCAGAAGGTTTCCGGCAGCGAATACGAATTCATCAATCCTAAGACAGGCGAAAAGCTTGACTGGGTTAACGCAGACCACGACTGTGCCCTTTACACCGGCCTTCCAGTCGAAGAAAACACTCTTGTCCGTGTAAAAGACCCTGACTATGTTGAGGGACAAATCCGAAACCGAGGGCGTTAAGCGCTCATGCCGATAAAGCCCTACGCGGGATTGGAGCCACGGCAGTTGCCGGAACGAAGTGAAGGCAATGGAGCGACAGCGTAATGGCGGAAAGCCCGGAGTTAAAAAATGTCGTTCAAAAAAATTTATTTTAACCTGCTCTTCTTTTTTTTGACTTCTCTTTCATTTGCTGAATTCAATGACGACAAAATCTCAAAGTTCATTGAATTTGACCTTGCCTCGACCACCAACCGTGGAATCGAGCGCAACCACACTTTGTATTCCGGGGAAATCGGGGCTGTGGGAAAATGGGCGGAAGGATTTTTGGGAATCCAGGCATACGAGGATTGTTTTGACTGCACCCTTAACGCCCAGGGCTGGCTTCCTTTTTTGAGCTGGAAGTTCGAGACAGCCAGAATTGCCGTGGGCATGGGCGGAACCTATCACTTTCAGCGATACAAAAAAATCAGTTCTGAGCACGACTTCCTTGTCAACACCACTTTCCGCTATAAATCTGATTCCGGCACGACCGTTTCTTTTTGGGGCGGATATGCATGGAAAATCACTCAGATTGATGCCCTCAAGGAATTCGTTCCCTATATTTACGACGACAATATGCAGGCAATGATTCAGGTTGATAAAATCTGGGACAGCGGTTTTGAGCTGTATCTGGAGCACGGAATTCACGATATGTACCGTTACCCGCTTTTTGCCACCCCCCATTATCTGGCTGGCGTGGGCTACAACTTTGACTCGGGGCTTCGTTTCGCCTTTGACTCTTCCGTTCGTATTGCTGACGGATACACGACGCCGCCTTATATCGACAGCTGGATTTTGAAATTTTCTACGAGGTTCACATTTTGAAAATCAGAAGAATCGTTTTTCCAGTTATCATAAGTCTTTTTTCTCTGCTTATTGCCGCCTGTGCTAACTACGGTTTTTTCTGGGGGCGTTTTGACGAGCAGGATGTTGACGAACGTTCTTCATCAGTCAAAAATTTTAACTCAAAAGCTCCGGACATGGCATCCCAGACTCCGCCCAGCTCTTCATCTTACAGCGTGATAGTCGTGACGGATTTGCATTACGGCTCTTCTTCCGAAAAACTTGATGAGAATGGTTTTCTTGAATGGCTTGACGGCTGGTACAAAAAATATTCAGGGCAGGGGGAGAATCCGGAAGATAAAAATGAGTCGAAGCTGCCTCGTTTTATGATTAATCTCGGTGACACTGCTGATGGCGGACATGACAGCGAATATCTTGAATATCTGGAATTTGAGAAAAAAATAAAGGCCCTTGCCGGAAAATACCTCTATGGTGAGAGCGATAGTACTGCAGATTCAGACAGGAAATTCAAAGTTTACGGAATCCTCGGAAATCACGACTTGTACAACAATGGCTCGGAAGGTTTCTTCAAATACATTTACCCCAACTATTCAAGCTATTATTTTACGATTGATGCCGACGGTGACGGTAAGGCTTTCAGTTATTATTTTTTGGATACGGCCAACGGAACCACGGGTACAAGCCAGCTTGATGATTTTAAGGACAAAATCAGCGCCGATTCAAGTCCTAAGATTGTGTTCACTCATTACCCGGTTTATGCCGGCGGAACGAATATGTTCATGATTATTCAGAACACTCTCGAAAGGAACATTCTCCTGACATATTTTGCGGAAAACAATGTGAAGCAGGTTTACGAAGGTCACGCCCATGCCAACTACGGATTTGACTTCAAAAAATTCCGTGAGGATGTAATAGGCTCGCTCAGGTTTTCGGGCAGGGATGACAAGTCATGCGCGGTTTTCACGGTGAATGAAGAAACGCAGCAGGTGGAAACGGAAACGATAAGGTTTAAGT
>CAMOEE010000285.1 GCA_946611835.1 uncultured Treponema sp.
AGAGAGCGTGGCATGATTGCAGGAGTGTTTACTTCCTGATAGCCGTCGCGGCGAACCATCTTTCGCATGTAGTCCTGCATTGTTGTGTAGATTGTCCATCCGTTGGGGTGCCAGTAAACCTGACCCGGGTTTTCAGGGTCTACATGGAAGAGATCCATTTCGGTTCCCAGCTTTCGGTGGTCGCGTTTTTCGGCCTCAGCAAGCATTGTAAGATAGTCTTTGAGGTCGTTTGGCTTTTCAAAGCAGAGGGCATAGACTCGTGTGAGCATAGGGCGGTTAGAGTCACCCCGCCAGTATGCACCTGCGATTTTGTCGAGCTTGAAAGCCTGAGCGTTGATTTCTTTTGTTGTGGCAACATGAGGACCACGGCAGAGGTCAAGATAGCCGTCCTGCTCGTAAGTTGAGATGACTTCACCTTCCGGCAAGTCCTTAATCAGCTCGATTTTGTAAGGCTCATCAGCGAAAAGTTTGAGAGCCTCTTCTTTTGAAACTTCTTTTCGGACAAATTCTGCACCGCTGGCGAGAATCTTTCGCATTTCTTTTTCGACTGCGGCAAAATCATCTTCGGTCAATTTTTTGGTAGCGGTGGAAAAATCAAAATCATAATAAAATCCATTGTCGATAGCCGGTCCGATTGCAATTTTGGTTCCCGGAAACAAATGTTTGATGGCTTCTGCCATAACATGTGCGCAAGAGTGACGCACAATCTGAAGTTTTTCATCAACTGCCATAATTGTACCTTCTGTTTCGGAATCGCCCGCTGGCGGGCTTCCTTGAAATTTAAAATATGTACTATAGAATAATGATTTAAGCGAGATTATTCAACATGAAATTACATGTCTGAATTTTCAATTTTCAACTTTCAGTTTTCAACTTAAATGCCGATATTCAGTGTATGGAAAACGGAAATAATTTTACAGAAACCTTACTCACAGCTTTGGACGCGAAGGCCCAGTGGTATGATTCGGAAGAGCTGCCAAGAATTCTCGAAGATTACAGACTTCTTCACACCTGCATCAAGGTAGTTTTTGACTTCCTGGTCAAAAAAGCCATGATTACGCCGGATCCATACAAACTCGACAAAAAAATCTCTGACATCAAGTCTCCGGAGAACGAGCAGTTCCTCGAAAACGAGCGTTCTGTCATCATGGGAATGCGATTCTCTGATTACGAAAGTACGCTGGACTTTCTCTGCAATTATTATAAATTTTCCGTTTCCCAGCTTTCTATTGCGAATATCAAAAAACTTGTTGACTTGAACAATTCAATCACATGGAATGCATTTTCCGCAAACTCAAACAAGATTAATACCCGTGTGCTTGCCACCATGGTTTTCAGCGCCCGACAGAACAGCGACAACATCACAGCGAGCATGATTAATGATAACCTCTCAAAAGCGGCTCTTGCACTGAACAACATCAATTCTTCCCTCAAGGATTATTCTGACTTCCAGAAAGAATGGTACAAGGGGCAGGTAAGAAAGAATGTCATGCTGAGCGGAAATTTCGATGTGGCCAAGGCTTCTGAAAGTGCGGCCTCTGAGATGCAGCAGATAAAAAAGAATTTCGCCTCTGGAATGGGAAAAACTCCTTTCTACAACGAGCTGATTGAGGAAATTCTCGCTGAGGACCACGGGCAGCAGAAAGACGAGATTCAGAAAAAACTCCTTGCAAAACTCAATGTCGAAAAAGAGTCCGGCAAAAAGAAAGAAAAGAAAGTCGATACAAAGTCACTGATTATGGGCGCTCTCCTTGTGCTTGGCTCAACTCCGCCTCAGATTACGAACATCAGCCAGAAGATTCAGGAAAACCATGATTTGCTTGAAAGCGAGCACAATTCTTTCATGGATAAAATTAAGCGGGCTATCAGAAAAGCTTTCAATATTGAAGAAAAACCTCTCTTTTATAATGTTCCTATTATTGACCAGACTACAGGTACAAAGCGAATCGAAAAAATCAATTATCAGGCTTTCATAAATGACATGACAACGAAAGCAAGACGATATTCTTCCATTGGTCAGACAAATTCTCCGGGCTTCAAGAAAATCAGTTCGATGCCGGAAGATAAAATCGCAGAATTTGTGGCCAGCCAGATCAGTGAGTGCAATCATCTCATCGTGCTTTTGAATGCCCTGGATGAATTCTTCAAAAATACAGCCTCTCCCATGAACAAGTCAAAGGTTAAGGGCCTCAAAATCGATATCACGACTTTGAAAAACTCAATCGTCAAGGCAAATCAGCAGAGGGTAGAGTACACATCTTACATTGAAGAAGAAGCTCAGATGAAGAAACTGGGAATCACTGAGTAAGGCATAAACATGCAAAGGGGGAGGACTCCCCCTCGCGTCCACTTCGTTGGCCGCTACCCCCTCTACAGGGGCTTTGCCCCCGTAACGCCCAAAATGCTGTATCAAAATCGACATTCGGAAGTTTTATAAGTATAATGAACACTATGAAGCCACATTTTATCAAATCGTTTTTTTATTTTTTTTCAGCATTGCTTTTTATTTCTCCTATTTTTTCACAGAATGCCACGGATGCAGACGAAAGTCAGAACCCTCCAGTCGAAAATTTTGACTCTATAATTGACCTTGAGAATGAGGGCGAGAAAAATTCCCCGGTGAACGA
>CAMOEE010000286.1 GCA_946611835.1 uncultured Treponema sp.
TGTTGATTATGATTGCCTGGTCAGCCGGGATTTCTTTTGCAAGCTTCATTGCGGCGGCTCCTGCGTGGGCAGATTCCAGGGCGAAGAGGATTCCCTCGTTTTTTGCAAAGAAACTTACGGCTTCAAGCGCGTCTTTGTCGAGAACCGAAGTAAACTCCACCCTGCCACTTTTACCGAGAGCCGCAAGCTGTGGGCCGATTCCGCAGTAGTCGAGACCGGCTGAAATTGAGCGTGTTGGGAGAGCCTGACCGTCCTCGTCGAGAAGGAAGCGGCTTTTGTAACCCTGCATGATTCCGTCACGGGAAGCGTTTCCTGTCATTCGGCTGGCGTTCTCGCCCACATTGGGGCCGATTCCGCCCGCCTCAGCTCCGATTAAGCGGGGAGACTTTTCGTTGATGAAAGGCTCGAAAAATCCGATTGAGTTTGAGCCGCCGCCAACGCAGGCAACCATTGCTCCGATTTTAATTCCGCGCTCTGCGGCCTGTTTTTTGACTTCCCGGCCGATAACGCTCTGGAATTCACGAACGATGTCAGGGAAAGGAGCCGGGCCAAGGGCTGAGCCTAGAACATAATGAGTTGTGTCAGGATTTGCGGCCCAGTCTCGCATGGCTTCGTTTACGGCATCTTTTAAGGTTCGGCTTCCGCTTGTGACCGGGTGGACTTTGGCTCCATAAAGCTCCATTGCGGCCACATTGGGCTGCTGGCGGCGAACATCCACCTCACCCATGTAAATCGTACAGTCTAGTCCCAGTTTTGCACATGCTGCGGCAGTTGCAAGGCCGTGCTGGCCAGCCCCGGTCTCGGCTATGATTCGCTTTTTGCCCATTCTTTTTGCTAGCAGGCACTGGCCGATTGCGTTATTGATTTTGTGGGCGCCTGTGTTTGCAAGTCCCTCAAGCTTGATGTAAATCTGTGCGCCGCCCAGCAATTTCGTAGCCGTGGGGGCAAAATAAAGGGGAGTTTCCCGGCCTATGTAGTCACGGCGGATGATTTCAAGCTCGTCCGTAAAGGCTTTGTCGGCCATCGCCTCGCGGAAAGCGACCTCCAGCTCATCAAGCGGGCGGCGGAGAACTTCTGCTACATATTTTCCGCCGAAATTATCAAAAAATCCATTATTTGAATGTGTCATACTCTTATCCCTGTTTCTGTTTATAGAAGCATTGTAATAAAAGTATATGTTTCTGTCAATAGAAACATATACTTTTATTGGATTTTTTCAGATCAATAGAAACAATTCTTATTTTGAAAACTCTTGATTTTTGAAAGTTTACAAAGTATACTTTGAAAAGTATGACAATTCGAGGCGATTATTTTGAACAAATCTATGCGTTCAAGGACAAGCAGGTTATAAAAGTTCTCACAGGGCTAAGACGATGCGGGAAGTCATTTTTGATGGAGCAGTTTATCGAAAAACTCAAATCTGACGGTATTTCTGAAAGTCAGATTGTTTTTTATCGTCTCGATGATATTGAAAACGAAGCACTTCTTGATTATAAAACGCTCTATGAAACCGTAAAATCGCATCTTTCTGACAAAATGACCTACATCTTTCTTGATGAAATTCAGCTGTGCCCGAATTTTCAAAAGGCGGTAGATTCCCTTTTCAACAAAAAGAATACGGACATTTACATCACAGGCTCAAATTCTGATTTATTGAGCGGTGAACTTGCAAGTCTTTTGAGTGGTCGTTATGTCACAATCGACATGCAGCCATTTTCTTTTTCAGAATATCTGCACGAACGCACTGAAAACGGGCTGGAAACACAAAATCTTGAACAGTGCTATTTTGATTATGTTCGTTACGGAAGCCTCCCTTTTACTGTTCAGCTTAAAAACAACGAACAAAATATAAACCAATATCTCAACGGTGTTTACAACACAATTCTCCTGAAAGACATTTCCCTGCGGCATCAGATAAATGACATATCGAACCTTGAAACAGTAATCCGCTTTATATTCGCAAATACGGCGAATATCTGCACATCAAAAAAAATCAGTGACACGCTTACTTCAGGCGGACGAAAAATCAGCCAGCCAACGGTCGAGAATTACATGCATTATCTCGAAGAGTGTTTTATGGTTTACAAGGTCGGTCGTTACGATATTAAGGGAAAGGAATATCTCAAAACACTCTCAAAATATTACATCGCTGACACGGGTTTAAGGAACATGCTTCTTGGTTACAGGAACATCGACATAGGGCATATTCTTGAAACTCTCGTTTTCCTTGAACTGAAACGCCGAAAATATGAACTTTACACAGGAAAAATCGGAGAGCTGGAGATTGATTTTGTAGCAAAGACTCCAAAGAGCATTCAGTATGTACAGGTCTCTGAAAGCGTAAAAAACGAAGAGACTCTGGAGCGAGAACTGAAACCATTCTCAAAACTCAGTGATTCGTACCCCTGCTTTCTGATAACTCAGGACAGAACCGTGAACGAAGACTTCAACGGAGTACGGCACATCAATGCGATAGATTTCCTCTGCGGAAAGGAACTGGCGTAAAAAACTTCCTCATTTTTTCTTCGTTTTTGATTCCGATTTTGTCTTTGTCTTCCACGCCGCCGGAAACATCGACCAGCTCGGGGCTGTATTTTTGAATCAGCTCAGAAACAT
>CAMOEE010000287.1 GCA_946611835.1 uncultured Treponema sp.
TGTGATTTACTGGAGCCTCTCTTTTCTGATTTTTGCGTCTCTTCTGTTTACCGCACTAAGCCCATGTATGTCACGGATCAGGCTGATTTCTACAACATGGCTGTTTCGGGGCATACGGCTCTTTCGGCACAGGAGCTTCTTTCTAAAATTCACGAAATCGAGGCAGAGCTTGGCCGGGACAGGAAGACAGAAATCAGGAACGGCCCCCGCTCCATTGACATTGACATAGAGCTTTTCGGGAAGGAAGAAATCCATTTTTCCGATCCGTCTGACCCCATGAAGAACCTTGAGATTCCCCATCCGCGGATTCTTGAAAGGGCCTTTGTTTTGATTCCTTTGCTTGAAGTTTTGCCGCCAGATGCCGATATTCAAAGGGAAGATTTTGAGAAATCTCTGGCAAAAATCGGAAATCAAGGGGTAGAACTATGGAAGAGCAGACAGTCGTTGAGAATCAGGCAGTAGCCGAAGACGAGGACTCAAACGGAAAGGAAAAACGCCGTTACAAGGTCGGGGAATTTGACGGCCCTCTTGATTTGCTCTGGACTTTAATCCGTGACAATAAATTCAACATCTATGACATTCCAATCGCAGAAATCACAGAGCAGTTCCTTGAATACCTGGATTATGCCGCCGCCGTTGATTTGGGCGACCTGTCAGACTTCTACAAGTGGGCTGCCCGCCTTATCTATATCAAATCCCGCATGATGCTTCCTGTTGAGGTTAAGATTGAGGACGACCTTGACTTTGATGACCCCCGTGAGGAGCTTGTCGAGCACTTAATCGAATACCAGAAATTTAAAAAACTTTCAGACCTTATCGAAGCCAAGCAGGACGAAAATGACTGGAATTTTGAGAGAAACAAGGTTCAGCGAACCCTTCCTTTCGAGGACAAGGATTTGTGGGAAAAAGTCGATACCTGGGATTTGCTGGAGCAGATGCAGAAAATCTTCAAGACCCTTATGAGCCAGTACACCGACCAGAAAATCCTCGATGTCTATGAGGAAATCTCGGTAAACGAAAAAATCACTCTGATGAATGAGCTGCTTGAGAAAAAAAGCGAGTGCATGTTCACGGATTTGCTCGTGCGAAAGGGGAATGTCCTTGATGTCATCTGTGCCTTCATGGCAATTCTGGAAGCCGTGAAATTCAAGATGGCGGCAATCTACCAGAACCGCATGTTCGGCGACATCAAGATTTGCAGGTACGAAGCGGCTTGATAATTAGGAATTAGGAATTAGGAATTTTGGGACGAGACTTTGCTTCGCTCGTCCCGATTAATTCCATTGCTTCTTCAGTTGCTCTAATTATTTCAAAACTGCGAGAATGTCTTGCTCTGGTACTTCAGTAATCACGGTTTCGCCCACATTTGACTGCAAGATAAAGCGCACCTTGTCAGAAGAATTCTTCTTGTCTTTTTTCATGGCATTAAGCAAAATCTCAGCGATTTTATTTTCGTCCCCATATTTTTTCTTCATTTCCAGGTGAATGCTCTCCGTTTCCCAGCCGAAAGAGGCCAGACAGCTTTTTACACGGTTTGCGTACTCTTTTGTACAGAGTCCGAGTCTTTGTGAGAGGTCTGCGGCCCGGGCCATTCCCCATGCAACTCCGTCTCCGTGAGTGACCACTCCAAGTCCTGCCATTGATTCAAGGGCATGACCGAAAGTGTGACCCAAATTCAGCTGCATACGGATATTTTTTTCGGTCAAATCCTGCTCGACGACCTTTGCCTTGGCGTTAACGCAGATTCGGATTGCTTCAGTCACAAGGGGATTTTTCCTGTCATTCAGAATTTCCGGGTATTTTTCAAGTTTTTCAAAAAGCTCAGGCGAGTAGAGAAGGGCTGTCTTTACGACCTCAGCCATTCCGCTCCTGTATTCGTGCTGGGGAAGAGTCTCGATGAAAGCCGGGCAGATGTGGATTTTCTGGGCCGGGAAGAAGGAGCCGATCATATTTTTGTAGGAATCGAAGTCACAGCCGGTTTTTCCGCCGATTGCTGCGTCCACCATTGAAAGGAGGGTGGTGGGGACAAGCTCGCAGTGGGCGCCCCGCTTAAAGATAGAGGCGGCAAAAGCCGTCATGTCGGTGATTACCCCGCCGCCGATTCCCACGAAGACTGCCGAGCGCTGGCCGTTGTTGTCCAGGGCCGCCTTTACGATTGCAAGGACACTCTCGATTGTCTTGTAAGGCTCACCGGGGCCAAGAATCAAAAGAACATCTTTTCCCCGCTTTCCCACGAAGCCCGGCTCAATTTTTGGGTGAGAGAAGTCCTCGCCTCGGAAAAAGTCAAGGAAAGAGTGCATTGAAGGAAGGGCAGCCACGCTCGTATCTGTGACGAAAATGCGCTGGGGTAGAGTTTCCTTTTCGGCAGAGTAAAAAATTGCGTTCAAGTCAAGTTCACCGTCATAAAAACGGATGAAAGTACGGTCAGTTCCCGGATGCACCGGCGGGTAGATGATGTCTTTTTCTTCAAATGTCATTTTATTTAGTTAGGAGTTAGGAATTAGGAATTAGGAGTTTTTCACTCCTCACTCCTCACTCCTCACTCCTCACTCCTCCTTTAGTACTCTTTATTCATTTTTTCGAATTCTTCAATCACTTTGTTCAC
>CAMOEE010000288.1 GCA_946611835.1 uncultured Treponema sp.
CTCACGATTGAACATGAAATACCACCTAAAACTGTGATTCCGCAAGTCAAAAAGCCTTGCTATAGAAGAGTATAATATTGATGTAAAAGCGAATATAAAGGAAATCTTCGATATGGTCTATACTTTTTCAGGGAAAATTTCTGTTTTTGCCAAGAAATTTTCCCTTCTATTAATATAGACTTAATGGAATCTCAAAAAACTTTACTTTTCCGAAGTTTCGTTGAAACGCTCCTTCCCGAATGGCTTTGCTATGTAAATCAAAGCCGGAGTTACCGTGTAGTCCGCTATGAGGGCGACGGCCAGTCCCAGGGAAAGAAGGAAGCCCAGCACCGAAAGAAATTTGAGGGGGCTTATCGCGAATACGAAGAACATTGCGCACAGAATGACCGTAGTCTGGAACATTGACTTACCGATTTCACGGAAGGAAAGGCGCATGGCTTCCTGATAGGAAGTGCATTCATCCAGCATGACTTTGACATGGGTGTTAAGATGAATCGTGTCATCAACGGCAATTCCGAGAATTATCGAGCAGACGGTCATGGTCGCAAGGTCGAGGGGAAGATCCAGATAGCCCATTACGCCGCCAACAACGACTATCGGAGCTATGTTCGGAATCATGCCGATAAGACCGGATGAAATGCTCATAAAGGCAAGGATAAGGAGCACGCCGATTATGAGGACCGACATGAGCAGGGATTTTACCTCGCCCGCCGCAATACGCACTCCCATTTCGTTGTATTCAACCATATCGCCGATTATCGAGCAGTGAGCATCGGGGAAGAGTTCTGCCATGTCACGCCTTACCTGAGCAATATCCCCGCTGCCGTTTTTAGTATCGAATTTTGTCATCTCAACATTGAAAACAGCTATCATAAAGTCTTCATCCATATATTCTGCAAAATCCTTGTGAAGGTCTATCGAGCAGAATTCCATTATCTGGGCGAGGACAGCCTCATCCTCAGGAACGATATAATAGTCCTGTGAATCCTCGTTGAAAGCACGATAGAATTCCTTTATGACTGATGTAACCGAAGTTACCCTGGCCTTTCCGTCGCTCTTTTTAGTCAGTTTTAGCTTACCGATTCTTTTTTCCATTTCGATGATTTTTGCCATCATGTCAGGATTTTTGAATGTGCCCGGTTCATCATATTCAATCATCACCTGATAATTGTGAATACTGCCCAGGTTTGCCCGCATGACCTGATGAATTTTCTGCACGAAGGGAGGCTTTGTTCCGCACATGCCGATTATATCGATGTTGATGTGGATTTTTGCAATGCCAGGAATCATTGCCGCAAAAAGAATCACCGTCAGGACGATGATTGCCTTTCGCCTTTTGTACATGCGTCCTGCGAATCCCTCAAAGTAGCGGTCAAGGAGAGTAATGCCTTTTTCAGCCTTTTCTTCCGCCTTTTTGTCCTTACCAAAACTGAGGAAAATCGGAACCAGAACTGAAGTATAGGCATAAACTGAAAGCACGATAAGTGAAGCCGATTTTCCCAGCCAGATGATGGGCTTTACATTGACAAAGAAAAATGACATTAAGGAAGCCACTGTGGTGACGACCGTAAATAAAATAGGCCAGCCGCTACCCGTTACAGCTGCAAGGGCTGATTCCTTTCGCTTTCCTGTACTTGCAAAAGCATGGCGGAACATATTGATGTAGTGGATTGAGTAGCCGACTGAAAGAGCCATGCCAAGAATGACCGGGATAGGGAACAGTGTCTCGTCAGCCACGATTCCGCACCAGGCAAGAAGACCCAGGGAAGAAGCTATGGCACAGATTGTCGTAAGGGCTGGAATGAAGGTTCCTGCCGCACTTCGGGTAAAGAGGGCAAGCAGTATCAGCATGAGAATAAGACCGATTCCTACTCTGATTGCCTGGTCAATGTCCTCATAATTTGCTTCTATTAATTCCGTGTAGGGAAGGCCGACGCCCAGAATCTTGTAAGAATCGCTTTTGTAGGCCGGATCATCGAGAAGGTCAATCAAAAAATAACCGACAGAGTCCGCCTGATCATCACGGCTGACGGCCGGGTCATAGGGATTGAGGGAGACATAAATGTATGTTTCTTTTGAGTCTGCGCTTACGAGAGTGTTGACAAGAGACTTGCGGCTCATAATCAAGTCTTTATTTGCCTGAATCTCTGCCAGATTGTCCGGGATGCCGTTTTCAAAAGGACGCACGATTTCAAAACCCTCTTCATTTCCCCGGGGAATTTCAATGCTGGTGAGGGAGCGAACCCTTTTTGCGAAAGGACACTCTGTTTCCATGCGGCGGCTGATGTCATAAATTGCTCCAAGGACTTCAGGCTTAAAGACATCGTCTGCAAGCACTAGGACTGCTATTCCGTCAGTGTTGCCGAATTTTTCCTGATAGTGCTTTTTGTCAATCTTTATCTGATCTGAGTCGCCGTACCAGCTGTCAGAGTTTCCGACGATTTTAAAGCGGGAGAGACCGCTTCCCAAGGCAATAGTCAGCAGAATAAAAAAGATAAGGATAGGAATCCGATAACGGATTTGGACTCTGCCCAGACGCTCAAAAAAGCTGTTGATTTTCGAAGTGTTCATGCCTCAACTCCTCAAAAAGAAATCTTAATATT
>CAMOEE010000289.1 GCA_946611835.1 uncultured Treponema sp.
TCGGCCGCATAATAGGCTCGCGCGAACTCTTCGAGAAGCTCGTCGTCATCGTTCAGGCTTTCGACCCGGAAATTGTCACGGCCCAAAAGCTTTCCGTCACGGATTTTAAGAACCGTAAAGCTGACCAGCTCGCCCTCCCGCCAGTGAGCGATGTAATCCCTGTCTTCTGCGGCAAAATCTTCGACTATGTTCTGGTTTTGAAGGATTGTGAGCGCTCTGAGCCCATCCCGCAAACGGGCTGCTTTCTCAAAATTGAGTGCGGCTGCGGCTTCCTTCATTTGGGCGGTAATTTTGTCCTGGGTTTCGCTTCCCTTGCCTTCGAGCAGGGATTTTATTTCTTCGATATAGAGATTGTATGTTTCCCTGTCGATTTTGTTGCAGCAGGGGGCCTTGCATTGCCCGATGTGATAATACATGCAGGGTGCCTCTCTCTTTTTGAAAGTGCGGCAGTGCCTGACCGGATAGACTTTGTAAAGGCTGTCGATGAAGGTGTCGAGCGCCCCGGAATCCGGGTAAGGGCCAAAGTAGCTTGCCCCGTCCGTGCGGTGAATCTGCCTGGTTTTATAAAAGCGGGGAAATTCCTCTTTTGTGATTTTGAGAACCGGGTAAGATTTTCCGTCTTTGAGCTGGATATTGTATCTGGGGGAATATTTTTTTATCAGATTGTTCTCAAGAAGAAAGGCCTCGTATTCGTTCGCCGTCGTGATGTATTCGATTGAGGCGGCGTTTGAGACAAGAAGCTCAGTTTTGATTGCCCGCCCCCCTGAAAAATAAGAAGAAAGCCTGTTCTTGAGATTTTTTGCCTTTCCTACATAGATGACAGTTCCCTCAATGTTTCGCCAGAGATAAACGCCGCTGGATGAGGGTGCTTTGAGTGCTGTCTGGTGGAGAGTTTCATAATAAGGATTCTGTGTAGTCTGCATGATTTGTCGGGAATTATATCACACGATAAAGAATTTTAGAACAACAAGAAATTTTCACGGACAGACAATTTCCAATTATGCATTATGAATTATGCATTTTCTAATTTCCTTAACCCTTCATCTGCTTTTTCCGATAAAGATACTATAGGTCTCTTTTTATGAAAATAAAACGCGCTTTGTTAAAAAAATTATTTTTCAGCCTTCAGTTTTCAGCTTTCACTCTGCTTGCCTTTTCTACTCCAAAAACACTGATTCTTGGCGGAGATGCTGGATGGGGAGAAGTCGCTTCTATGAACGGCGTTTCTGTCGGAAGAAAAAACGGCCAGTTCGGCTATGATGCGATTGAGCTTTCCACCAGGACTCTGAACACGGCTTCTTCCACGGACTTGCTTTTGACTTTTGACGAGGATAATGTTTATGATGCCGCAGGAAATTACGAGGTCATCAAAAACGATTTGATTCACACCTCGGATTCCGTGAAGGGCGACGGTGCTGCCATGAGCCGTGGAAGCGAAGGCCTTATCGTAAGCGGGAAAAAATCGGCCCTTTTCGGGCATGACGGACTTATGGGGTCATTCAGCATTGAGTTCTGGCTTTGTCCGGCTCTTGCCGAGAACGGGGAGATGGTCCTTTCATGGCGCTCCTCCCTCAATGATGACGTCCACTCTGAATATCAGATGATTTCGGCTTCTTTTTACAAGAATCATCTGGAATGGGTTTTCAAGAACATTTTCATTCCCTATCATGCCCATGAGATTCATTTGAGCGGCTTCAACACGGTTATTCCAAACAAGTGGGCAAGGCATACCATTTCTTTTGACGAGGAGAGCGGCCTTCTTGAGTATCTCGTTGACGGAAGAACTGAATCTTTGATTTTTGTGACTAAAAACGGCCATGAGAACGACACGATTTGTTATCCTGTCCTTGGCGTTAAGGCCGGAATAGAGCTTTGCCCGGATTATATGGGTAAAATTGACAATTTCAAGATTTCCAGGGAAGCGGCAAACCGTTCTAAAAAAGATATTCTCCTTTCAGGAAATGAAAAATACCGCATGAGCGGCGGAAAATTCGTGACCAAACCGATTCTGATTTCTCATTCTGCCGAAATCGAGCAGGTTGACACCCTTATGAGCGTTCCTTCTCAGACTGACATCAGGTTCTATATCCGTTCTGGCGACAACTGCTATGGCTGGAACGAAAATTATCCCGCATGGAAGGAAATCGTTCCCGGTGAAAAAATTTCCGGAATCAAGGGCCTGTATTTCCAGATTTCAGCGGAATTTTTGCCGGATGGAAACGGTCTCCAGACACCAAGGCTTTCTGAAATCGCCGTCAGGTACGATGAGCAGCCGGAGCCCCTTCCGCCATTTAAAATCACTGCTGATGCGGGTGACGGTTCGGTTACCCTCAACTGGAGCTATTCGGTTGATGACAATGCGGGCGGATACTATGTCTATTATGGAAACAGACCGGGCGAGTATCTGGGAAGAATGGCAGTTCAGGGAAATTCACCTGTGAATGTGGGCAAGGCAACCAGCGTGACTCTCACTGGACTTGAAAACGGAAGAATTTATTATTTTGCAGTGAGCGCATATTCAAGGATTGACGGAAGAATCAACGGAAGCCTTTCAAAAGAAGTTTACGCCCGTCCAAGCTCTAGGCTGGCAAAAAAATAAA
>CAMOEE010000290.1 GCA_946611835.1 uncultured Treponema sp.
CCACCTACGCGGTCAACAATCCACATCTCGTATTTCTTTGAGAATGCGTAATCTTTGTCGTCGACATAGAGGAGAGCCTGCCAGTCGTTGCGGTTAGCGTTGATTGATGAGCGGAGAGTGATTGCAACTTTTTTGAAGCCGAATTTCTCTTTGAGCTGGCGAGCAACTGAAACATAACCGTCGTTGTTCAAAGTTCCCTTTGTTGTGTCAGTTCCCTCAGATTTGATTCCGAATACGTCGTTTGCGTCATCCTCGTTAGAGATACAGACATCGACATATTTACAGATTTCTGTCATAGCTTTGCGAGCTTCGTCTTTTGTCCAGAGCTTTCCGCGGTAGTTAAGGTCACAAGAAGTTGTGATTCCCATTTCGCGGGCTGTTTTACAAGCTTCGATACAAGCAGTTACCATGTTTGGTCCCAAAGCCGGTGTGATACCTGTGATGTGGAACCATTTAGCGTCCTTGAGGATTTCTTTCCAGTTGAATTCTTCTGGTTTTGCGAGCTGGATTGATGAGCCTGCGCGGTCGTAGATACATTTTGAACCACGCTGTGAAGCGCCTTTCTCGTTGTAGTAAATACCGACGCGTGGGCCGCCACGAACGATATACTCTGTGTGAACGCCATATTTGCGGAGTGAGTTAACAGCTGCCTGACCGATTTCGTGTGTTGGGAGCTTTGTAACGAAGTATGACTCGTTGCCATAGTTAGCGAGAGAAACAGAAACGTTTGCCTCACCGCCACCGAAAGTTGTTGTCATTGAGTCAACCTGAACGAAACGATAGTAATCAGCAGGCTGGATGCGAAGCATCAATTCACCAAAAGTAACTACTTTTGCCATTTTTTAATCTCCTTGTTTCGGCTTGTATGCCGTTTTTTTGCGAAAAATATTAATCAATTATATTCTATAATATAAAAATCTGCAATATGAAAAAATTTCGTCTTTTTATTTCATCGAATGATTTAAATTTATTTGCAAATTCTTATTTTTGGGTCGATACTATAAATATAACAAAATATTATCTTAAAATGAGGCTAAAAAAATATGAAGAAAAAAAGCGTTATTCGAAAAATGGTTACGATAACGGGGCTTATCATCGCAGCTTTGTTCGTCATTCTTGTTGAGCTTACGGTTAACACCGTCGATAAATCTTCGAGAGAAACTGCAGATGCTGACATTAGTATCATGGCTAGTTCCTATTCAACCTATGTCACTACCTGGCTGGATGAAAATCTCAATCTTCTTGATTTTTACATTAAGTCTGATGTCGTTTATGATTTCGGCACTTATGATGAAATCGGAGCCTGGCTCGCAACGACCCCAAGCCGCCGTTCCCCCGAAATTGACTATGTTCTCTTTATTACGGCAGAAGGAAACACCTATTACGATTCAGGAAAAAGAGGAAACAACTCAGACCGGGCTTATTATAAGGCTATCATGGCTGGTGCAGAATATTACATCACGGATCCAACCGTTGCAAAAGCTACAGGAAAAGTCTCAATCATGCTGGCAAAACCTGCATTTGACAGGAGTGGCCGCAAGGTCGGCATGTTCGTTGGCGTAAAGACTATCGATAAAATTCAGCAGCAAATCAATTCTTTCAAACTTGGCGAAAAAGGCTATGCCTTCATGGTTTCTGGCACCGGAATGGCCATGTGTCACCCGGACACAAACATTCAGATGCAGAAAAACTTCGTGACTGATGTAATTGAAGGCCACGAGGATATTGCGGCGGCCGCAAATGCAATGATTTCTGGAAAGCCGACTAATGCCGTTGTAAGAAGTTTTGTCGATCCAAAAGATATGGATGTCATTTTCTCTTATCCTGTTGAGCACACGAACTGGTCAGTGGCAATCGCAATCCCACTTACTCAGCTTGACGCCTCAGCAAACAGAATCAGAAATGTCCTTATCGGAAGCAATATTGTCATCGCAGTCATAGTTCTTCTTGTAATCATCCTCTTTATGATTATTGCCTTCCGCCCTCTCAAAGTGGTAGTCGAAAGCATCATCGGAATTGCCAGCGGAAACGCAGACCTTACAAAGCGAATTGAAGTAAAGGTAAACGATGAAATTGGCTCAGTCGGCCTCGGATTCAATAAATTCATTCAGAAATTGCAGGAAATCATCGCAGGGGTCAAAAATTCAAAGACATCCCTTGCAGATGTTGACTCAAACCTCCAGGCAAGCATAGCGGAAACAGAAAATGCTATCCGTGAAATCAATGACAACCTGGAGTTATTCAGAAAAGCCCTTGCTGGGCAGATGACAAGCGTTGACGGAACGGCAAGTGCTGTCACAGAAATTACTTCAAACATCCAGTCTCTGGGCAACATGATTCACAATCAGTCTTCAGGCGTAACTCAGGCTAGTGCCGCAACCGAAGAGATGATTGGAAACATCAGTGCAATCAATGGCTCAATCGAAAAGATGGCCGGTGAATTCATGGAATTGCAGGACAAGGCAAATCTTGGTGCCTCAAAACAGGCAAATGTAAACGACCAGATTGCAGAAATAGAAACCCAGTCTCAGATGCTGCAGGAAGCAAATGTTGCAATCGCTTCAATCGCAAGCCAGACAAATCTTCTGGC
>CAMOEE010000291.1 GCA_946611835.1 uncultured Treponema sp.
AGGTGTAATAAGCTTTAACACGAGCATAAAAACAAAAAAAACGGGCTCCCGTTGAGAACCTGTCCCAAAAACCGCAGTGAGCAAAGCTCAGGCGGTTTTGTGCCAGAACCTCAACTCCGCCCGTTTTTTTTGCACTTTGTGTTCGTTAAAGCTCCTCACACTAACATATTTTTTCTTGTGCATTATCGAAGAATCCATGTTACAATAATCTTTGATGATTCAATGGCTTTATGACGGCGGCAGTTCGGATTCTTCTGTTTCGGCCGCCATCATTTCGATTTCGATAATTCTCCTTTCAGGCTTTTTGATGACGCGCGTCACGAAGCGGCTTCGCCTTCCGAATGTCACGGCCTATATTGTCGCGGGGATTTTAATCGGTCCGTTCTGCCTCAACCTCGTTCCCAAGCCGATTATCGACGGCACGGAATTCTTACCCGACATCGCGCTCGCTTTCATCGCTTTTTCGACAGGACAGTTTTTCAGACTCGACATTCTCAAAAAAAACGGCGCGAAAGTTGTCGTCATCACGCTTTTTGAGGCGCTTCTCGCCTCGCTTCTCGTTTTTATCCTCACTTTTTTTGTTTTAAGACTGAATCTTGCGTTCTCAATCGTGCTTGCCGCGCTCGCCTCAGCCACCGCCCCAGCCAGCACAATGATGACGATTCGGCAGACAGGTGCAAAAGGAGATTTCGTTGAGACACTTTTACAGGTCGTCGCCCTTGATGACATCGTAGGTCTTTTGGCCTACAGCGTGGCAATTTCTGTCGCCGTTCATTCTGCGACGGGCGAGGCTTTTTCCATCGCACGAGTCTTCAATCCCATTCTCACAAATGCCCTTGTCCTTTTTCTTGGCGGAGTCTTTGGTGTCGGCTTGTCTATCCTTGTTAAACCCCGATCCAACGACAACAGGCTCATAGTCTCCCTTGCCCTTCTCTTTGCCTTCTGCGGAATCTGTACTATCTTTGAAATCTCGCCCCTGCTCGGCTGCATGTCAATGGGCACGGTCTACATCAACATGACTGACGATGACAAGCTCTTCAAGCAGCTCAATTATTTTTCCCCGCCATTTTTACTCATGTTCTTCGTGCGATCGGGAATGAGTTTTGACCTGAAAGCCCTCGTACACACAAGCGGCTCCATCGGTTCTTCTCCCCTCATTTTAATCGGTGTCCTCTACTTTATCATTCGAATAATCGGCAAATACGCGGGAGCATTTTTGGGCTCCCTACTCGTAAAAAAGCAAAAAGAGACAAGAAATTACCTGGGCTTGGCCCTAATTCCACAGGCAGGAGTTGCCATCGGACTTGCCTCTCTGGGAGCAAGGAGCCTTGGCGGTGAGACTGGAAACGCGCTTGAAACCATAATTCTCGCCTCCAGCGTCCTTTATGAACTTATAGGCCCTGCTTCAGCAAAACTTTCTCTTTATCTTTCAAAATCTTACTCCACAAAGCTTGAGGATCTTGTTGAAGTCAACGAAAAAACGGTGGACGGCAAGGAAAAGACTCAGCTGGAGCTTCTGATAGACCGCATTCAAAAAATTCAGGAGGAGCTTCCTTCTCACACGGCCAACGAACTTGAAGAAGCTTTCACGGAAGCGGCAGAACAGCACAACAGCACATTCTGGGGTGGAGTTCAGAAAAACAACATGAAGGAAGTCATAAGGAGAAGAAAAAAATGATAACGGATCCAATTGCAACGCTTCTCGGGAGCTGGTCATCAAACCTTAACGGCTATTCGATTTTTTTCAGGATTGTGCTTTCGGTACTTCTCTCGTCGCTAATCGGCTGGGAACGCTCAAGCAAAAGACACTCAGCAGGATTCCGCACATTTATGGTCGTAACCCTCTCAGGAACCGTGGTCATGCTCGTTGACCTTTACATTAACAGCACTTTTGGCGGGCAGTTCTTCATACTTTCGGCCATGGCAATCGTCTCAGCGGCAAGAATCGCCACAAGAACCCTCTATTTCAGCTCAAGGAACCAGATAATGGGGCTTACGACATCAGTCTCTCTCTGGGGAAGCTGCATTCTGGGGCTCGCTATAGGAGCCGGCCTTTACACAATCACGGCAATCACCTTCTTCACCATGCTACTATGCCTCTCAAAACTGCCGTACCTGGAATTCTTCCTGAAAAACCGCTCAAACCATTTCGAGATTCATCTTGAACTCAAAAACAGCCTGAACCTTCAGAACTTCGTATCAACAATCCGAAAACTCGGCCTTACAATCGATGCAATTGAAATGAACCCGGCATACGCAAATTCCGGTCTCAGCGTATATTCAATCGCAATATCAATATCAAATGAAGAGCTGAAGAAATACAAGACACACAAAGAAATAATCGAAGCCCTAAGCACGCTTGATTACATATATCATATCGAAGAAATATAAAAAAAAGCACCGGCCATGGAAGACCGGCGCCTTTAAAAAACTAATCTAAAACTTAGCAGTTCATCGCCCGCCTACACGGCTAGCGCATCTGTGAAGTGTAGCTGTTTTCATTATCATACCTAGCGAACGGCCCGTAGGGCAAAAACTCGTAAGACGAGTTTTTAGTGAGTCTCGATTTAAGCTATGCTTAAATCGGC
>CAMOEE010000292.1 GCA_946611835.1 uncultured Treponema sp.
CCCCGATTGCGATTCCCAAGTCTGCGCGGGTCAATGACGGCGCATCGTTTATTCCGTCGCCAACCATTGCAACCTTTCCACTCTCCATAAGCTTTCTGATTACAGCTTCTTTTCCGTCTGGCAAAACTCCCGCCACAACTTCATCAACTCCAGCCTGAGCCGCAATTGCGCGAGCGGTGATTTCGTTGTCGCCTGTAAGAAGTACAGTGTGAATTCCCATGTTTTTTAGCTCGCTTATTGCCTGGGCTGAATCTTCTTTGATTGTGTCCGCAACGGCAATTATACCCAGCAGGGACTTGTCACGGGCAAAAAGAACCGGTGTCTTTCCTTGGGAAGCAAGTTTTTTAAGCTCATCTTTATGAGCCTGACTGATTTCTAGCCCTTCTTTTGAAAGATAGGATTCGTTTCCCCCTGCTATTCTTTTTCCGTCGAGTCTGGCAGAAAGCCCGTTTCCAGCCTTGATTTCAAATTCATTTGTGTCAAAGAGTTTAATTTGTTTTTCTTCTGCATATTCAACAATCGCCTTTGAAATCGGGTGCTCACTCTTTGCTTCCAATGCGTAGGCGGCTTCAAGCAAATCACTTTCTTCCACACCCTCAGAGGCAATAACATCTGTTACCTGCATGATTCCTGTCGTAACAGTGCCGGTTTTATCCAAAGCGACAATCTGCGTTTTTCCCGCCATTTCCTGAGCGGCGGCCGTCTTGAACAAAATGCCGGACTTAGCGCCCATTCCGTTTCCAACCATAATTGCAACAGGAGTGGCCAGCCCAAGCGCACACGGACAGCTGATAACCAGAACTGAAACAGCGCGGGCAACAGCATAGCCAAGGTTCTGACCAACAAGAAGCCAGACGGCAAAAGTCACGAGCGCAATCAATATTACAGACGGGACAAAAATGCCCGAAACCTTATCAGCGATTTTAGCAATCGGAGCTTTTGTGGCGGCGGCATCACTTACCATGCGGATAATACCAGAAAGCGTTGTATCCTCGCCGACTCTGGTTGCCTCGCAAATCAAAAATCCCGAAGTGTTTATTGTTGCAGCAGAAACACTGCTTCCCGCCGTTTTTTCAACAGGAAGACTTTCTCCAGTGAGCGCGGCTTCGTTAACGGCGCTCTCACCCTCGATTACAATTCCGTCAACCGGAATGCTGTCACCGGGACGCACTACAAAAAGGTCACCTTTTTTTACCTGCTCAACCGGCACAGTTCTTTCTGTTCTAGACTCCCCTTCTCCTTCAACAAGCACGGCAGTTTTCGGAGCCATCTTCATCAAAGACTTTAGGGCGTCGGTTGTCTTTCCCTTTGATTTTGCCTCAAGCATTTTTCCCACAGTAATCAGAGTGAGAATTGTGGCGGCTGACTCAAAATAAAACTGATTCATCAGATATTTGATTTTTTCTTCGTCACCAGCTAAAACAGCACCGCTCATCGCAAAAAGGGCAAACACACTGTAAACAAAAGCAGCGCCTGCACCAAGTGCAACAAGGCTATCCATATTCGGTGATTTGTGAAGAAGGCCTTTAAAGCCGCTTACAAAAAACTTCTGGTTTATCACCATAATAAAGGCAGAAAGTAAAAGCTCGTACAAGCCCATCGCCACATGATCTCCATCAAGGAATGACGGAAGCGGCCAGGACCAGAGCATGTGTCCCATAGAAACATACATAAGTGGAATCAAAAGAAGGACAGATGCGATAAGACGCTTTTTCATTTTTGGAGTTTCTCTATCCAAAAGTTCATCTTCATAATTACTTGAAGATTTAACTCCAGCTCCACTTTTTTTCAGACTTGCACCATAACCCGCGTTTTCAACTGCCTTGATTATTTCACTTGCTGAAACATCGCCTTCCACACCCATTGAATTGGTCAAAAGACTCACCGCACAAGATTTCACACCAGGAATGGCATTTACGGCCTTTTCAACCCGTACCTGACAAGCGGCACAGCTCATTCCAGTAACGTTATATTGTTCCATAATCGCCTCCCCTACTTCATCAATTTTTGAAGCGTAAAGACAAATTCATCAATTACGCTATCATCTCCCTTACGGATTCCTTCTGCTACACAGGTTTTCATGTGATTTGCAAGCAGAACCTTGTTAAAGCTATTGAGCGCGCTCGTTATGGCAGAAACCTGCATGAGAATGTCTGTGCAGTAAGCATTGCTTTCAAGCATTCCCTCAACACCACGAACCTGACCTTCTATCCTTTTCAGGCGGTTCATAAGATTTTTGAATTCTTCTTCGTCGCGCTCTTTGTGCTTTCCGGAGCAATAAGGACATAAATCCGCAGCCTCTTCTTTTTCTTTACAGCAACAATCTATATTTTGATTTTCAGACATAAAATAACTCCCTGATAATACCTAGTAGGGGTATATTCAATTTTCGAAGTTATAATATACCCGTGAGGGGTATGTTGTCAAGTGAGGTGGTTAAAATGCCAGGGCATCATGCATTGAAAACTCCATCTGCTGGGAAATCTGTCGCAGATTTAGAATAAAGGTTGAATTCTTCAATCCATGTTTTGTTGTTTTCTGATTTGTAAGTCATATCCTACCCCTGTA
>CAMOEE010000293.1 GCA_946611835.1 uncultured Treponema sp.
CAATTCTTGTATTCTTCCGGGATTTTTTCATCGGCATAAGCAAAAATCACGCTTTTCTCCGAGCCGGATAAAATTGTGCCCGAAGCGGCGATAAAAGCAGATAAAAAATTATCCTCGCTGGGGTAAATTGCCGTGTATCCGGCCTTCATGCCAAGGGCAATCGTGGCGGCAGCAGGAGGAGTGTTAAAAACCGAAAGCGAAAATGGAGCTGGAAGCACGGCGGCATCTTCAACCAGGCCCTTGTTGATTTTAAGCTGGCGGGCAATTTCTCCCCTGAAGGAGGCGAAAGTCAGCTTTGAAGAAAAGAAAGTTTTTTTCAGCTCTTCGCCGCCGCTTTCACTCAAATCATGAAGGACTTCAATGGTCATGCGGGTAAGCTGAGAAAGCCTGCGTCGGAACAAAGAGTCCACATATTCAAGCTTAGGCTGCTCACCAGGATTTTCAGGAGAAGGTATGTATTTGGAAAATTTTGTTACATATATCTTCATAATTATAGTTCAACTGTCACAGTAATCATATAAACGGAAAACTGAAAACGGAAAACTGAAAGTTGGAAATTTTGATTTCCAAAATGCCCTAGAACCGGCAAAACTTTCAACTTTCAACTTTCAATTTTCAACTTTCAACTTTCTAAAGTTAAGTATTGAGTAAAAGTTTGAGCCGAGATTGTGGTGAGCTGTCACCAGGCGGAAGCCGGCTTTTTCGATTGCCTCGACAAGCTCTCCGTAGCGGTACATTTTGCTGTTTCCGTTGGCAATGCAGGTAAAGTAGAGGCTGGTGGCCTGCAGGGCATAGCTTTCGCCCTCAAACTTCTGCATGTCCCACAAAGGCTCCATAACGAAGACATCGCAGTTTTCATCAACAGAATTGTAAATCTTAGTGAGGATTTTTGTAATCTGGTGCAGGCTGAAGCAGTCCAAAAACTGGCTCATCCATACAGCGTCTGCACCGGCGGGGAGCTTAGTGTTTACATCAAGGACATTGCCACTCACAAAGCTGATTCTGTCGGCAAATCCGGCATCTTTTGCATTTTTTTCGGCAACGGCCGTCTGCCCCGGAAGGTCAACTATTGAAACATGAACATCTTTGTCATATTTGCAGGAAGCGATTGCCCACTTTCCCGTGTTTCCGCCGATGTCAAACAAGTGCTTAGGCTTCTTTGCGTAAACGATTGGCAGGGCTTCAGGGAAAGCAACATCAGAATAGAAGTGGTCGAATTCAAACCAGGATTTCTTTTCCCGCTCGGGCAAAGTCGAGAGAGCTTCGTAAACGGTCGTCCATTTGTCGCCGAAGACTTTGAGGCCCTCAGGCTTTCCCTTTTTGATTGAATCAATCAGGTTGAAGGCACCCTTGTAGCAGATATCGTTGGTAAAGTTGAAATTGACTTTTGTGAGGTCGTCTTCAAGGAGGAACCAGCCTACTTTTCCAAGGACAAGCTTTCCAAGCCCTGAAGCACTTTCATCCCCGGCAGCTTCGCCGTCGCTCCCTATTTTGAGGACTCCCATTCCCAGAGCCATCTCACAAAGGACGCCGACACCATACCCTGAAATGCCTGAAGCCTGGGCAAGTTCTTTAATCGTAATTCCGTCGTCACCACTATCTGAAATTTTCTGTAAAAGACCGAGTTCTATGAGTGCCCTTATTGCCTGAAAAGTCATGGGCGAAAAAGCGATTCTCTGTGCCTCAAATTTAGCATCAATCGCACGAATTTTATCACTATAATAACTTTTATTTTCCATTTTCATAAATTAAATTATATGCTAAAATCAAATTATGTTAAAGGGAAGAAATTTAATCAAACCAACAGACCTTACAGTTTCAGAAATCGACGAAATTTGTTCACTTGCAGAACAAATCATTGTTGACCCTAACTCTTTTAATGATGTGTGTCGCGGGAAAATTCTTGCGACACTTTTTTTTGAGCCAAGCACAAGAACCCGCCTTTCATTTGAGGCGGCCATGCTTCATCTCGGAGGGGCAGTCGAAGGTTTTTCCGATGCGGCGAATTCTTCCACGGCAAAAGGCGAGTCCCTTTCAGACACAATCCGCACGGTTTCTTCTTATGTTGATGTAATTGCCATGCGTAATCCAAAAGAAGGTGCGGCCCTTCTGGCAAGCCAGTATTCTGCCTGTCCGATTATCAATGCCGGCGACGGCGGCCACTATCACCCTACCCAGACTCTAACCGACATGCTCACAATCAGGGCTTTGCAGGGCGGCTTTGAAGGCCACACAATAGGCTTCTGCGGCGACCTTAAATTCGGCCGCACCGTTCACTCACTGTCAGAGGCAATGGCCCGCTACAAGAACAACAAATTCATCTTCATCAGTCCAAATGAGCTTAAAGTTCCGGAATATGTCACTCAGGAACTGGACGAGGCCGGAATCGAATACACCACGGCCGAGCGTCTTGAATCCGTAATCGGTGACCTGGACATCCTCTACATGACCCGTGTTCAAAAAGAGCGCTTCTTCAACGAGCAGGACTATATCCGCCTCAAGGACAGCTATATCCTCGACAACGCAAAAATGGCCCTTGCCCGCAAAAACATGATTGTCCT